>NZ_JBHTRF010000004.1:62702-246181 GCF_042796115.1 Kitasatospora sp. NPDC056446
CTTCGTTCCGGGAGGCCGGGGCCGGGCCGGGGCCCCCCCCGGGCCCCGCCCCGCCCGAACGCCACCACCCATCACGGGGGCATACCGGGAGATTCAGGGGAAGAGCCAGGGCTCGCACGTCCTCCTCCAGGTCTTCCGTTCCGAGTCTTGGACCCTGCACTCGCCGATCTTGGTCGGCAGGGTGTCCCCGTGCGCGCCGATCTTGTTCCGGACGACCTGTGGGAGCAGGTGGCCCCGCTGCTGGCACCCGCTCCCACCCGACGCCGCCATCCCGGGCGACTTCGCGCACCCGACAGGGCGGCTCTCGCCGGCATCATGTTCGTGTTGCGCACCGGCGTTGCCTGGCGCGACGTCCCCGCCGAAACCGTGGGCTGCTCCGGAGTCACGGCCTGGCGCCGGCTGCGGGACTGGACCGAAGCCGGCATCTGGCCGCGCCTGCACACCGCCCTGCTGACCGAACTGCGCCGCGCGGGCTCACTGAACCTGGACGACTGTGCCGTGGACGGCTCGCACGTCCGGGCCCTCAGAGGGGGAGAGCACGTCGGCCCCTCGCCAGTCGACCGTGCCCGCCCCGGCTCCAAGCACCATCTGATCGTCGACCGCCACGGCACCCCGCTCGCCATCACGCTCACCGGCGGCAACCGGCACGACGTCACCCAGCTTCTCCCGTTGCTGGATGCCGTCCCGCCTCCCGCCGATCCGGGGCCTGCGCGGACGCCCCCGCCGCAAACCCCGGCGCCTGTACGCCGACCGCGGCTACGACTTCGACAGGTACCGCCGTCTGCTGTGGAGGCGCGGCATCAAACCACTGATCGCCCGGCGCGGCGTCGCCCACGGTTCCGGGCTGGGCAAGGTCCGGTGGGTGGTGGAGCGCGCGTTCGCCTGGCTGCACCAGTTCAAGCGACTCCGGACCCGCTACGAACGACGCGCCGACCTCCACCAGGGCCTGCTCGAACTCGCCTGCAGCATCATCTGCCTCCGACGCCTCCGAAGGGCATTCTGAAACGATCAGTAAGTCCAGCGCTGTCGCCTGTGAACGGAAGCGGGCGGCAGCGCTGACGTTTTCGGGATGCGTCTCGGCCCCCGGCGAATTCGGACCGGGCGCCTGGGGGTCGTGTATCGGCCACCCCCGGCCCGGCCGACGATCCGTCTCCGCTGCTTCGTGGTCGCCGATGCGGGCAGGCAGGACGGACAGCAACTCACGGACGAACGGGGAGAGACGGACCCGCAGGGGAGCGAGGCTCTCGGCCAGGACCAACGAGGCCGCAGCCGTGGTGTCCTGGCCGAGCCGGGCATGAGCGGATGCGGCGGTCACCAGTACCCGCGCCCGCCAAGCCGTGTCCAAGGCGTCCAGATCCGCCGACCGGGCATGGTCGACCGCCTCGTCCGCAGCTCCCGCCTCTGCCGCGACCACGACATGAGCTGCCGACACAGTCGCATGTGCCCGAGCATCCCGGGCCCTTCCGGCGGCCTGCTGAAGCAACCGTTCTGCCACCTCCCGGCGCCCGGCAGTCACGTTCGCCACAGCCTCCAGCAGTCGCAGGGCCAGATCGGCGTCGGCCGTGTCCCGCGCCCGCTCTCCCCCGGCCTGGAACGGCGGGTGGCATGCGCAGGATCGTGATCGCCGGCATCTCCGGAGCCGGCAAGACGCCCCTGGCGGCGGCCCTCTTCCCGCAGGCTCGGCATCCGCCGCATCCGCCCACCCCACGCCCACGTCATCCACCTCCACACCGCCCCCCAGGCCCGCCACTGGCTCCGCACGGTGCCCCCGGCACCGCCGTGAGCTGTCGTCCGATCCGTCGCGGCCCCGTCCTGTGGCGACCGGATGGCATAGGTCATGAATCCAGTCTGCTCGCCGGTCGGGACGAATCCTGCCTTGAGCAGGACGCGGCCGGAGGCCGGGTTTCCCGGGTGGTGCCTGGCGCGGATCTCGGGCAGCCCGAGGTGTCCGAAGGCCAGGGCGAGGATCTTGCGGACCCCTTCGGTGGCGTATCCCCGGCCCCAGGAATCCGGGCGCAGGATGTAGCTGACGGCGGCGACGGGGCGGTCACAGTGGAGCTTGACGACACCGAGGAGGTCACCGTCCACGGTGAGGCCGAGCACGTAGAGCGTGCGCGGGGACAGCTCCGCCGAAGCGGCAGCGTCGCGGATGTAGTACCGAGCCTCGGCCACGTCCATCGCGGCCCTGCCCAGGTACTTCGTCGCCTCCGCACCGTAGATGCCCAACAGGGCATCGACATCGGCGGGAGCCAGCTCCCGCAGCTCGATCACACCTGTACCGCTTCGACGAGCCTGGCCAGCTCGGCGGCGGTGGGCCGGTCGTCGGCGGCGGCCAGCAGGACGTAGCGCAGCCGGGCCTGGAGGGCGGGCCAGGGCATGGCGGTGGACATCGGGACGGCTCGGTGGGCGATGGCCTTGCGGATCGTCTCCACCGGTGCGCCGGGTTCGAGTCCGGCGGTCGCGTAGTCGAGCGGCCACGTCCCGGTGACGCAGGTCCACAGGGTGGCGGCGAGGGCGTAGACGTCGGCGGTCTGTGTCGTGGTGACGGGCTGGGGACCGTTGATGATCCGGGCGGCCAGCTCGGGGGCGGTGAGGTGGATCATCGTGCCGTCGAACCTGGTCCACGGGGTGTCGCCGATCCGCCGGGTCCAGGCGAAGTCGAGGAGGCGCACCTTGTCCTCGCCGTGGATGCCGTGCGCGGGCTGGAGGTCGCCGTGTACCCAGCCGTCGGCGTGAAGGTCGGCCACCGCGCGGCACAGTCCGGTGGCGGCGGCGAGGGCTTCGGCCTTTCCGCCCGCGCCCTTGCGCAGGGGCCGGAACACCTGCCAGGTGGAGGGCCCCGCCAGCCACGGGGTAACGTACCAGACGCCGTCGGCGAAGCGGCCGGCGACCACGGTGTAACCGGGCAGCTGATCGAGGACGGAGGCTTCGCGGGTGGTGACCTCGGCGGCCTCGCCGGTGCCGAGCTTGATGCCCGCCACCCCGCGCGGGCCGGTGGCCTTCCACACCGCCGAGCCCCGCCGGTTGCTGATCTCCTCCAGTTCCAGGGGACCGCAGACGGCCTCCGCGGCCTTCAGCGCTTCTGCGGCATCGGGAGTGAACTCGCCCATTCTCGTACTGCCTTCCACTCACAGGGGATGTGCTCGAAGACGTCCCGGCCGTCGTCGGCCGCGACGGCGAGCGCTGCGGCGAGATCGGGCGTCTCCAGGAGGAACGTCGGGTCCAGGGGCCGCACGCCTGCCCGTACCGGGAGGAACGAGAAGGGCGGCGGCGGGATGTCCTGACCGCGCCGGCCGCGCTCGACGGCGCCCTGGGGAAACGTGCCGACCATGACCCCGACCGGGGCGTACAGGTTCTTCAGCGCCCAGTGCGGCCATGCCATCAGCTCGCGGTGGCTGGCGCCTTCGCAGTGCCCGGTCAGCACCACGTTCTCGCACGCGAGGAGTCCGTACGGCCGCCCCGTCAGCGGGCGGACCCACTCCGCGGCCTGGGCCCCGGCATGGAACAACTCGGCTTCCACGGCGTACCGGTGGCTGCCCGGGGCGATCTCGTAGACGGTCCACCCGGTCATGCCCCGCGACGTGGATGGCCGCAGGAACGGGCAGTGCTCGTACAGCCCCGCGAGGTAGCCGTCCACGTCCACGCCGGCGGGGTTCTCCGTCCGGGCTTCGGTGAGGCGCAGCGCCCCGGCGGTCGGCCGGGACGCTCCGTCGGACGGTGGGGTGATCACAGGTACGACGTCGCCGGGGCCGCGTCGTCGCCGTCGCCGGGCTCGGGCGAGCAGTTCCACGAGGCCCGGACCTCGCCGGTCTCGCGGTAGTGGGCCAGGGCCTCGGTGTCGACCGTGCCGTGGGCGTCAGTGAACCAGACCTCCGGGAGCGGGCCGTACGCCTCCTCGTACGCGCCCACCCAGGAGACGAGACCGGTGCCCGCGTCCTCGGCGTGGGCCAGCCTGCGGCCGGCGTGCCGGAGGGCGAACGCGTCGTACGCGGCCGGGTCGCTGACGAGACGGTGCCACGCCGCGTCGACAGCGGCGGAGAACATCTCCGGCGCGGCCTGGCCCGCCTCGATCCGGTGCGCGGCGATCGTGAAGAACCTGCCCAGCTCGTCCAGCTCGACGCCGGGCGTGACGGTGGTGGTACCCATGTACTTCTCCAATCCGTGTTCACTTCTGCTCGCTCGTACCTCGGGCGGGCAGTCGTGCGGTGGTGCCCCGGCCCGGTGGAGCCCTCGCGCTGCCGCCGGGCCGGGAATCTTGGGGCGCCCGAAGGCGCGGGTGCCGTCCGGAAGCGGCCGGACGCGACCAGTACCGTTGCCAGCGCCACCAGCGCCGTCCGGCCGGTCCGCGACGGGCTCCAAGTCGGTCAGGAGGACCATGTCCGGGTACGGGTCGGCGGAGCTGTCCCGCTTCACCCGAGCGTGGTTGGCGAGCCTGCTCGGGGTCTCCGTGACGGTGCCCGTCCAGCCGTCCGTGCGGTGTCGGACCGGGTCGCCCGCCACCACGCTGGTCACGCCGGCGCCCTACTGGCCCCGCAGCGGGCGCAAGAGCAGGAGTACCGCACGGCGGCGATGTGGAACTCCGTCCCGATGGACGGGGGCCGCCAGGACGGGTTGGCGGCCCGGTAGTCGTCCAGGGGGTTCCAGCCGGCCGGGATCTGGTACTGCTCGGACCTCGACGGTCCTGGCAGCACATCCCGGTACTCGCGCCTGGTCTTGGGGGTGCGTCTCACCATCGGTCTCTCCTCCTTCGCCGTGGCGGTGGGGGTGTGTCGTAGACCGTAGGAGTTTCAGCCAGACGCTCTCCAGCAAGTTGCACGCAGTTGCACAGCAGTCACCCGAGAGAGTCAATCGCCTCTGTGATCAAGGTGCGAGCGGCGGTGCCGCGCACGGCATCTGCGGACAGTTCCCCGAACCGGCTGATGTACATGGCCACTTCGGAAGGCTGTGTGATCTGGAGGTATCCGGAGACGAGTTCGACGTTGGCCTGTGACGAGTCGTAAAGCGAGAACGCTTCGACGTGCATCGAGCGACGCAGGTATCCCCTGGGAACGATTCCCAGGCTCACGTTCGCCAGGGACGCGACAGCGATCAGGTGTGCGAGTTGGCCAGCGGCTACCTCCGTACCACCAAGGCCGTGATACAGGCATGCCTCCTCGATGATGAAGGCGAAGGTCTTCCCGTGGTCTCGCAGGATCTCCTGTCGCTCCATGCGCACCTGCACGGCCGCTTCCACGTCGTCCACGGCAACACGACGGCGTTGGGTGGCTTGGAGTACCGAGCGGGTGTAGTCCCGGGTCTGGAGGAGACCGTGCAGGATGCCAGGTGTGTACGCCCGGAACCGTGTGGTTCGCTCGTACAACGGGAGGACCATCTCTTGAGCGCGCTTGAGCCCGCTCCGCTCCATGCGTCGCCATTCGGTGAACATGGTCTCTACCGAGCGGAGGGAAGCCGCCAGGTCCCCAGCCTGGTCGTCTGCTCCGCAGGCCCGGCACCAATCCCTGATGTCCCGCTCGGACGGCGCGGTGATCGCGTTCTCGATGCGGGAGCACTTCGACTTGCTCCAACCGCACGCGAGGGCGAGGGCAGGCCCGGTGAGCCCGGAGTCCTTACGAATCTCCTTCAGCCGTTCGGCCAGAGCTTTCCGGGCCTGCTGAACGCTCGATGAGCGAGAGGTACGCATCTCGTTCGGTTACTTGAGCACGTACTCCTCGTGCGGAGTCGCCCTATGCCACACGGTTTCGAAGGCGCTCTTCACGAGCTGAACGACGTCAGGTTCGGTCGTCCACTCCCGGTCCACCACATCCCCGTCACCCGAGAAGAAGGTGAACATGATCTTGGAGTCGTCGAACATCCACAGGTCAGTACCGGGCAGAGCAATGTCTGCCGCCAACCGGCGTGGAAGCCAGCGAACCTGCTCGCCGATAGCCACGTTCAGGAATGTCACGTGGTGCTCGTAGCGGATGTACTCCGTGACTGGCTCGGAGACGATCCGAGCCCGGCGCATGACCACGCCACGGTTGATCACCTCTCCGGCGAAGTTGGTCCAGTTCTGGAACCACTCCGGCCGGTCGTCCGGGCTGTAGCGAAGACCCTCCCGATAGCGCTGGAACTGCGGGTCGTTCGGCGTGTAGTTGTCGCGCATCTCCAGATGCACAGCAGAGAACTTGGCCTCTGCCATGGCCAGGGCGATCGGGTTGGCCACGCTACTCCTTCTCATCCTCTTGAGTGGCCAGCCTTGCAGCGAGGTCCACGATGAACTTGATCATTTCTTCCGGGAGGCGGATCACAGTCTCGTGGTCAGGCACGTCAGTCGAGTGCCCGGGGATCGAACCGACCTCCCTGCAGCGGCTCAAGTCCCCATCGCTGGCCTTGTAGGACTGGATGATCAGGTCGCCGTTCCCCGGGTCGCGCCAAATCGTCGGCGAGTCGACCTCTGGCGTGTTGGAGATGATCCCGATGAACTGTAGAGGCTCCACGATTGCTCCCTGTGACTCTGATTCCGTGCAGTCGCACAACCGGTGGGCTCATCCTTGCGCGTACACGACCGGCCTGTCAGGCGTTTCCGGTTCTGACGAACTACCAGTCCAGTGACCGGAAGCCTGGAGAACTCGCACGCAGCCGTGTGGACAAGCCAGGGCCGTCAGTACTGGCGCCAGTGGTTGCGGTACTCGACCTGCCAGGCGCCGTTCCGTTCGCCGGAGCCGTCGTGACGGCCGGGGTCGTCGCCTGCGGATCCGCAGGTACCGGTCCACACTGTCCGGCCGAAGCGGTGGGTTTCTGTCACCGTGACCCTCCAGGCCAGGTTCCAGCCTTTGGCGGCGAGGGTGTCCGTCGCGGTCGGCGCGAGGAGCAGGGCCGGCGGGCCGTGGTGGTCGAGCCCCGGGTCGTGGAGGAGCGGCCGGTGTTCGCCGGGAGGGTGGAAGTCGAGGTGGCGCCCGCTCCAGTGGAGGTCCAGAAGGTCGGCCAGTGTGCGTGACGGAACCGCGCGGTTCTCGGGCTTGCCTTTCGCACCGTCGGACAGCCGGGTGAGGAAGGTGTCCTCGTACTCCGCCGTGCTGGGGGCTGTGGCTTCGCCTCCGGGCGGGGGGCCTGTGGCCGGCCGTGGGCACCGGTAGTACTCCGCCAGGTACGTCTGCGGTGGCCAGCGCTCGCTCAGCTGTGGCGACTCCCCCGTGCTCGGCGCGGTCGCGGCGGCGTCCTCCGCTGTGCCGCTGCGCAGAAGGACCGTCTCCACCTCCACGTGGACGTACCTCCGTTCGTCGCCCGACCCGGCGGGCGCGAACAAGCCGTCCCCGGCCAGTCGCAGGACGGTGTACGGGTCGGTGACGAGGACCGGGAGCCGGCTCTCTCCGTCGGCGTCGTCTGGCCGGTCGAGGTTGTACTCGGCGCGCAGCACGTGCCAGGACGCCCCGTCGGGGTCCCGCACGGTGGCGAACCGGGACGGCGACATTCCTCGCAGCACGGTGGCGGTGTCCCCCTCGTCCACCGGGGCGCACCACCAGGAGTCGGGCCGTCGGCTCAGGTGGGCCGAGGACGTCGGCCAGCCCGGTGGGACGGTCGGGTCGATCCCGTGCCGCCGGTCCAGCGCGGAGAGTCCGGTCCAGGCGCGCAGCCCGCCCAGGCCGGACTTCGTGGTGCCGTGCCATTCCTCCAGGGCCGTCTCCAGCACTTTCTGCTGCTGGGCGTGGGCGGGCCACTCCCCGAGGCCGTAGCCCGGCCGGCGGCGCATCTTCACGTCGAGCCGCCTCGGTTTGAGGACCCGGGAGCGTCGGACGAGCCACCGGTAGCGCCCCGGGTGGCTGTCGGTCTTCTTGACCAGCGAGCCGAAGTAGGTCTCGCACAGTTCCAGCTTCCGCCGGGAGACCGGGAGCGGAGAAGCCCGTGGCAGTCCGATCCTGGGCTCCCCGGACGACGAGGCGGACGACGTGTCGTAGGACGTGGCGGACGACGGCCGGAGCAGCGCCCGCGCGCTGGAGATCGTCTGCTGGATGCCTCGGTGTGCCCTGAACCGGTCACGCGTGATGACGGCGTTCCACCGCTCGACCGGGGCCGCCTCACCTCCCAGCAGCAGCGCTCCGTAGGCGGCCAGCCAACTCGCCTCGGCCACATACGAGTCGTGGTGATTCCCGAAGATCTCCACCTGCTCGATCGCGGCCTCCGGGGCGTCCCGCCAGATCTGCGCCACCGTGCGTACGCACTGCGCGCGAAGCGGCGGGCTGGGAACCGCAGCGAGCCACAGCAGCACTCCGGTGACGTCCGCGGCATTCTTCCGAACCTCGTCGGACCCGCCGGCCGCCCACCGGATGAACCGCTGGACCATGGTCATTCCGTCGCGGTCCTCCAGGAGGTGCAGCATCGGAACGACGAAGCGGCTCGCCAACCGGCGCTTCGTCAACCCGAGGAGCTCCCGGTGGAGGAAGCCGGCTCCTGCCTCGTGGTCCCGGCAGGCGGAGTTCACCAGCACGGTGTACCAGACCCACGGTGCCGGCTCGGGGTCGGTTGTACACCGCCTCAGGAAGTCGAGGGAGCGACCGGTGACCAGGTCACGACGCCTGCCTTCGAGCGATTCCAGGACAGCCATCGCGGCCGCCGACGGCAGTCGCTTCGGCAGGAAGTGCGGAAGTTCCTTCCCCGGGTCGGTGTAGGGCGCCACGCCGGCCAGGGCCGACAGGAGCCGGTAGGCACGGCCGGCGGCCTCGTCGGGGCCGGACAGGTCTTTCACCAGGGAGGCCAGGTGGCGCCGGCGCTCGGGGCCGGCCATCAGGTTGCGGGCCCGGACGTGCTCGGCGAACCTCTGCACGGCGAATCCGATCCGCTGGTTCTGCGGGTCCGACGCCAGTACTCCCGCTTGGAAGAGCCACTCCAGGAGTTGCACGGGCTCTCCCAGTTCGGGCGCGCCGCGCAGAGCCGCACACGCCGAGCCGTGGTCGAGGGAGTCCTGCAGACCCAGGTGTTCGCCGAGCAGTGCGCAGGCCCGACTCACCAGGGGATGGCCGGCGGCGGACGGCCGACCGTGGAGGTACCC
This sequence comes from Kitasatospora sp. NPDC056446, assembly GCF_042796115.1. Lineage (NCBI taxonomy): Bacteria > Bacillati > Actinomycetota > Actinomycetes > Kitasatosporales > Streptomycetaceae > Kitasatospora > Kitasatospora sp. NPDC056446. The sequence continues at coordinate 71,728 of NZ_JBHTRF010000004.1, forward strand.
GAAGTAGTCCTCGTCGAGGATCTTCAGCCACCGCTCGAAGAGGTCGCCGATGCTGGGCACCGGTACGGGTACGTCGACGTCCACGGCGTCACGCTCGCGGTAGAGGCACCAGGCCAGGACGGTGAGCATCAGCGGGCGGCGCAGCTCGGCGACGTCGGGTGGGAGGACCAGCGCGGGCACCCGGTAGACGTCCCGCAGGACTTCCCAGGCCTTCTCCGGGTCCGCCACTCCGGTCGCCCAGTGGAGCCCGTAGCGGCGCCCGACCGTGGTTTCGTCCTGTGCCCTGCGCCGGTCCAGCCGGGTGGATGCCACGAGCAGGACCTCGGGGAACTCGTCCAGCAGTACCGCCAGGGACGCGAATCCGTCCGTCTCATGACCGCGCAGAGCGGCGACGTCGTTGAGGGCGTCGATCACCAGCGTGGCGTGCTTCCCACTGGCTCGGGCGTGTTCCTGAAGCGCCGCCAGCAGCTTCCGGACGGGGCCGCGCCGGCCACCCGGTACGGCCGCGCCGGCGATTGCCTCCTCCCACTGCTCGCCGCCGAGTTCCCGGCCGCTGACGAACGCCACCGGGGCCCCGGCCGCGACCCGGGCTTCCGCCCATGCCCCGAGGCCGTAGGACTTGCCGGTGCCCCACCCTCCGGCGATCAGCAGAGCACCGGTCGCTCTGGCCCGTAGGGAAGGATCGACCCCGAGGCCGGCCAGCCGGCGCCGGCACTCGTCCAGTTCCTGCAACGCGGAGAGCAGCCTCCGTTCGGCGGAGACGCGCCCGACGGGCAGGTCGTCGCGCGGGCCTGATGCCTTGAGGGCCGCACACACGTCCCGGGTCACGAGCCCCATGGCCTCTGCCACCGAGGCCGCCCGTTCCAGGACCGGCGTGACGGCGCTGCCGCCGTCCCGCGCGGACTCGGGCGACACGCCTTCGAGCACGGTGGCCAGTTCCTCGATCCTCAGAAGGCACTCCGCGCGGTCGCCCTCCTGGCTTCGCCACACGGCCAGGGCCGATTCGACCCGTCCGGCGGTCGGCTGCCGGAATCCTCCGGCGGGCGGTTCCCAGTCGACCCAGCGCCGCAGCGCTTCGGCCGCCGACCGGACGCGGGCCGCGACCGTCCCGGGGGAGGTCGACTCCGCGAGGACGTCACTGAGCGGAGTGTGCAGCCACGGGGTCTCCAGGCCGTCGACGCCGGCACTGCGGCGGATGCCGCGCGCCGTGGCCAGCGCCTTGCGATCGAGGTCGATGCGCCGGGCCGACTCACCCTCCGCGTAGGGTGGTTCGGCCTCGTCAACCGGTCGGCGGGCAACGTGTGCGCCACTGGCATGAACGTGCAACTCGCCCACCGTCTGGGCCTGCACCACCAGACCGTGGAACTCCCCGCCCTCGATGAAATTCGCCACCGGCCCCATTCTGCCGAAGACCGGTGGCTTGCTCCACCGCCGAGGGTGCTCACTGAGGCTTGGCACTGATCCTTCGAACGTGAGCCCGGACCGGCCTCCTCTGTGGCCGTCTGCTAACCCGTGGCCACCGCCAGCGTGCACAGCCCGAGGGCCACGCACAGGGGTGAGTACGCGATCCGGTCGAGCCGGGCGAACGCGGGATCCGCGCTCCGGTCGAGCAGAGGCCCGGCGGCGCCGCGCAGCAGCAGGACACCGGCCAGCAGCCACGTGCCCAGCCGGAAGAGGACCGGCAGACCCAGGTCGGGCGCGAGGCCGGCGCGGCCCAGGACGCCGTACGCGGCGGCGAGCAGGCCCACCCCGACCACGGCGCACGCGGTGGCCGACGGCATCACCGTCCCCCGGCCGTAGACGTGGCGGGCCAGTTCCTCCTGCGAACGGGCGGGCCACGGGCTCACAGTCCAGACGAGGTGCAGGACGCCGATCCCTGCGAGCAGCACCGCCGCGGTGGCTCCTGCGATGTCACGCCACATCGGCTGCCACCTGCGGTCGCGCCGTGCCGACGTCCACCCGGGCCGGCCTGCGGCCGGCGGCCACGGCGAGCCATCCGATCCCCAGCAGCAGCCAGGCCCCGGACACCGGATCCAGCACCGCGATCGGCGCCCCCATCGCGATGAGCCACCACCCGAGCTGTGCCGGGATCCGCCCCGTCGTGCGCAGCATCCACCGGGCCGTCGTCCCGGCCATCGCCAACGGGAGCGCGAGGATGCCGAAGTACAGCGCCAGTTGTCGGTCGTCGTGCCCGCCGAGCACGTCGAAGAACCCGGCGCGGGCGATGGCGCCCCAGGCGTTGGGCACGGCCGCGGCGACGGCGACGTGCAGGGCCGCGGTCGCCAGCAGCAGTCGCGGAACCCATAGCTGGGCTCTCGTCAGCCGGTACGTCTGATGGGTCATGCCTTCCCGACTCCTTCGAAGAGCGGCCCGAACCCGGGCCAGGCGAGCGTGAACAGCGCTTCATAGGTGTCGCGCAGGTCCTCGGCCGCCAGTGGCGGCGTCAGATGCTCCGCGCCGATCAGGATCAGATAGATCAGGTCACTCATCCGCTTCGGGTCCGGATGCCCGCCTTCGGTGCACAACTCGCGCAGGTACGCCGTCCGCGCGGCGTCGACGCGCCGCTGGGCGGCCTCGGCCCCGGGGTCCTGCTTGGCCCAGGCCCGCATGGCGATCTCCGTCTCGGGACCGCCGGCGAGGACCTGCGCCAGCAGCCGTCGCAGCCTGTCCTTCGCGGTGAGCGGCCCGCCCGCCTCGACCTGCTCGATGATCGAGCCGGTGCCCTGGTCCTCGAAGTGGGCGAACAGCGCCTTCCGGTAGCCGCCCATCGAGCCGAAGTGGTGGTAGAAGGACCCCTTCGACTTGCCCATCCGTGTGCACAGCCGGTCCAGCGTCACCTCGGGCGCGCCGTGTTCGGTCAGTAGGTGCAGCCCTTCGGCGAGCCAGGCGGCGCGCCCGGCAGCAGAGTTCGCGGTCTCGGTCACCCCCCGACCGTACCAAACCTTTTGGTATGGCGGCAGGCCGGGGGTGGCGCCGAGTTTCAAGGTCGGGCCGCGGGCGGACGCGAAGGCGAAGGCCGGGTTCTCGGTGGTGTGGCGCGGCACGCCCGCCGGGCGGCGGGGGTGTCAGTGGGGCGGGGCTGTCAGTGCGGGCGGGGGGCCAGGGTGGTTCGGCGGATGTCGGCGCCCAGGGTGCGGAGGTCGCCGGTGATGTCGCGGTAGCCGCGGTCGAGGTGCTGGTGGTTGCGCAGCACCGTAGTGCCCGGGACCGCCAGGGCGGCGAGCAGGAGGGCGGCGGCGGCGCGCAGGTCGGTGGCGTGGAGGTCGAGGCCGGCGGTGGCGGGCGGGCAGGGGCCGTCGACGCGCAGGACGTGCCCGTCCTGGGTGGTGCGCATGCCGAGGGCGGCGAGTCCGGGGACGTAGCCGAAGCGGTGCTCCCACACTCCTTCGGTGATGGTGGTCGGCCCCTGCGCGTACGCGGCCATGAGTGCCAGGAAGGGCTGGCTGTCGCTGAAGACGCCGCGCGAGGCGGCGGTGAACTCCACCGGCCGCAGGGGGCCTTCGGCGGGGTGGGCGGTCAGTCCGTCCTCGCCGATGTCCACCCGTACGCCCATGCGGTCGAAGAGGTCGAACTCCGGGCGCAGGGCCTCGACGGCGCGCAGCATCTCCGGGCCGGCGATGTGCACGGGGCTGTCGCCGAGGGTCACCGCCGCGCAGATCCAGGTGACCACCTCGATGAGGTCGGGGATGAGGGTGCGCCGCACGTCCTGCCGCAGCGCCCCGGCTCCGCGCCCGTGGATCACCAGCGTCTCCGGCCCGGTGTGCTCCAGTTCGGCGCCGAGGTCGCGCAGCGCCGCGATCAGGTCGGTGACGTCGGGCTTCGGGTAGAGGTGGTGCAGGGTGGTGGTGCCCTGCGCGACCGCGCCGGTGAGCAGCGCGGTCTTGGTGGCGCCGCCGTACAGGGGGCCGCTCATCATGGCCCGGTTGCGGGTGTAGTCGAGCAGGTCGATGGTGCAGCCGGTCAGTGCGGTGGCGGTGACCTCGATCGCGCCGTCGGGTGCGACCCGGCCGACGGCCCCGAAGCGCTCCATGACGCTGAGGATGTGCCCCACCGGCCTGCCGTGGGGGCCTTCGCCGATCGGGCAGCCGCCGCTGGCCGGCATCCGCACCGAGCCCGCCCTGGCGACCAGTCCGGGCAGCAGGTACATGGAACCGTGGATCATGCCGACCAGTTCGGCCGGGAGTTCGCTGCCGCCGAGCGAGGACGCGTCGAGGGTGAGGGTGCCGTCGGCCAGGTCGGCGCTGCCGCCGAGCGTCCTGAACAGCCGGCTGAGCACCTCGGTCTCGACGATGTCGGGGCAGTTGTCGATCGTCACGGTGGCCCTGGCCGCGGCGGCGGCGGCCGCGGTCGTGACGAGCGAGTGCTTGAACCCGGAGGTGCGGACGGATCCGGAGAGCCGCTTTCCGCCGTTGACCTCAAGGACCGGCTCCGGTGCCGGCTCCGGTGCCGGCGCCGACGCGCGGTGCGAGCGATGGGTTTCCATGCGTCAGACCCCAATCAGGACGGTGAAGGACGTGGGGAGGGCAGGGAGGTGTCCGGCGGTCACGGGCTCACGCGGCCGAAGGCGGTGAACGCCTCGTGGGTGACCGGCATCAGCTTCGACCACGCCTCCTCCATCTGTTCCGCGACGACCTCGATCTCCCGCTGGGGGTGGGAGACGTAGACGGCGTCGGGGCGGTGGGTGCGCAGGCTGAGGAAGTGCATGAGGGCACGGGCGTTGCACGTGGCGTACACCGCGGAGTAGGTGGACACGGGCAGGACCAGGCGGGCGATCTCCCTGGCGATGCCCAGTTCCAGGAGCCGGGTGTACTCGGTGTAGGCGGCGCCGTAGGCGCGGGCGGTGGACAGCAGCAGCTGCTCGCGGTCGGCGGCGGTGCCGGGGACGTACCGGTAGTGGCCGGGTTTGCCCTCCTGGCGCAGCAGGCGGTTCTCGTCCGGCACGTAGAAGACGGGCCTGACCTCCCGGTACCGGGCGCTCTCCTCGTTGAAGGACCAGGTCCGGTGGCGCATGAGGTGGCGTACGGTGAAGATCGGCGCGTCGATCAGGAACGTCATGGACGTGTGCTCGAAGGGGCTGCCGTGCCGGCTGCGCATGAGGTACCGGATGAGTCCGCGGGTGTACTCCTCGCTCCGCTCCTCGCGGTTGGCGGCCTCGCCGACGGTCGACACTCTGGCCGCCTTCAGGACGGCCGTGTCGCTCGCGGAGTGGTCGACGACCCGCACGGTGATGTCGCTGCGCAGTTCCGGCCGGGCCGCTTCGCCGGCCGGTTCGCCGGCCGGTTCCCTGCCCGGCTCCCGCACTTCCTCCCGGCCCCCGGTCCCACCGCCGGAGGAGACGACCTGGACGCCCGTCATGCCGTACCGCCTTTACCTCGTGCCGCCGTGGGGGCCGGGCCCGCCTGTGGACGTCCACGAGCATGCGGGCAACCCCCTGCCGACACCTTGCCTTGCGCTGGAACGCTCCTCGCCGGTTGCCTTGCATCCCTGTCCCGGCAGGCGCCCCGTCCGGCGCCCGGCGGGTGTGGGCGTCGGCACGCGGGTGCGGGCGTCCGCGCGCGGCTGCGCCGCGGTCCGTCCCCTCGACGGACCGCGGCGCAGCGGTTGCAGCGGTTTCAACGGTTGCCGGCGGGTGCCGGCGGATGACACCGGGTGGCAGCCGATTCCGGCGGCTGTCACCCGCTGTCAGCGCGTGGTGCTCACACGGCCTGCCAGAGCGCCGGGACGTTCGGCGGCTCCCAGCCGACGAGGGCGGTGTGGCCCTGGATGCAGCGGTAGCTGACGCCGTTGTAGGTCACGACGTCGCCCGCCTGGTAGGTGGTGCCGGGGGTCCAGGTGCCGCCGGGGTTGGGGTTGCCGCTGCCGACCGTCAGGCTGTACTGGGCGGTGTGGGTGGTGGCGCCGGCGGTGCCGGTGACGGTGATCTGGTAGGTCCCGGTCGCGGCGCCGGAGGAGGCGGAGAGGGTCAGCGTGGCGGACGAACCGGCCTGCACCGAGGAGGGGTTGAAGGCCGCGGTGACGCCGGACGGGAGACCGGAGGCGGTCAGGGCGACGGTCTGCGCGGTGCCCGAGGTGACGGCGGTGTTCACGGTCGCCGTGGTCGAGGCGCCGGGCTGGGCCGAGCCGGAGGACGGGGTGAGCGACAGCGAGAAGTCGTTGCTGCCGTTGGTGGAGCAGGTCGGGTCGCCGCTCTGCGCGGGCACGCTGACCGCGTCCCAGGCGGCCTTGGTCCGGTTGAAGAAGTTGCAGGTCGGGTCGAGGTTCTTGGCGGCGGTCAGGGTGGTGGTGCGGTAGCGCTTGTAGGTCATGCCGCTGGTCTTGAGCAGCATGCCGCCGTAGAAGACCTGGCCGGCCTGCTTGACGCCGATGCCGGTGACGGTGGAGCCGTTGCAGGTCGGGCTGGTGGGCTTGCCGGCCCCGTTGGAGCCCTGGGAGAGCAGGTAGAACCAGTGGTTCAGCGGGCCGGCGGCCGCGTGCACCTCGGTGCTCGGGATGGACGAGGAGTAGCAGTCGGGGTCGTTGTTGACCAGGGACGGCTGGTAGAGGTTGCGGATGGGGCCCTGGCCGACCAGGTTGATCATGCGGCCGACCTGGTAGTCCGGGTAGTCGTAGGGCGCGGGCTCGTTGTTGTACTCCTTGGTGAGCGAGCCGAAGATGTCGCCGGTGCCCTCGCCGAGGCCGTTCTCGTTGTTGGCGCCGCCGGGGGTGTACTGGTCGATGCCGTGGCCGAACTCGTGGCCGACCACGTCCTGCGCGGCGATCCACTCGTTGGACTGGCTGTGGCCGATGGAGACCGAGCTGCCGTCCCAGTAGGCGTTGACGTCGTTCAGGCCGACCTTGATCGGCCAGCTGCCGCCGTTGCCGTCGTGGCCGTTGCGGCCGAGCCAGTCGCGGAGCATGTCCCATTCCTTCTGGGCCGCCCACATGGCGTCGCCGCAGCCGGTCTCCTTGGTGGAGGGGCTGCCGTTGCCCCAGGAGTCGCTGGACTTGGAGAAGACCTGGCCGGTGCTGTAGTCGGAGCAGCTCAGGCCGGGGCGGTTGGGGTCGCGCAGCGAGTACGAGCCGCCGGAGTTGGTGGTGCTGATGGTGAGCGGGCCGGGCCCGTTCCACTTGCTGTTGACGGTGCCGGCGCGGGAGTCGTCGTAGCTGTCGATGATCTCGCCCGTGGTGGCGTCGACGAAGACGTGCAGGCGGCTCGGGGCGGCGCCCCGGTGGCCGGTGAGCACGGTCTCCCAGGCGAGCCGGCCGCTGCTGCCGTCCTTGACCCGGACGACCAGGCGGCGGGAGTCGACGGAGTCGACGGCGGGCAGCTGGGTGCGGGCGGTCTTCTCGGCGTGCGCCGCGCTGACCTTGGCGGTGGTCGGGCCGCCGACCGGGCCGGGGGCGGCGGACTGGAGGCCGCGGACCTTGCCCTGTCCGTCGGCGAGGACCACCGCGTCGCCGCCGACGACGGGCAGGCCGTGGTAGCTGCGCTCGTAGGCGACGGAGTAGAGGCCGCCGAGCCAGGGGGTGACGGATCGGCGCTCGTAGGTCTCGTCGGACCCCTTGGCCAGGCTGTCCAGGCCGGCCGCGGCCGCGGCGTCGGCGGCGTTGACGGCGGCGGCCAGGGCGCTCGGCGGCGCCGGGGCGGGGGTGGGCGCGGCGCCGGCCGGGCCCGCGGTGGCGGCTACCAGGCCGGACAGTACGGCCAGGGTGGTCACCGTGGTGAGCAACCGGCCTGTGGAAATGCTGCGTTGCATCGAGGCTCCTCGGGAGTGGGGGTCCTCGACCGCGGACGGGTATGACTGGTGACGCACCGGGGCCGTGTTGGGGGACGGCCCTGCGGGCCGTCCGCGCTCGGGTGCCCGAACACTCACATGTCGTCATGCTCTGGTCAATGGCTGTCGCGAGCGGCGGCCCGGGTTGGCAAGTTCCGTCAAGTTGCGCGTCCGGGTTTGCGCCGACCTGGGGTTTTCCTCCAGTGGTTGAGACCACCTCAGGCGCATGGTCGAGACCACATCAGGCGGGTGGTTGAGACCATCTCAGGCACCGGAAAGGGCGGCACCGGGACGGCTTCGAGCCGACGCCGGTGCCGCCCCGAGAGCGGCGGGACCGCTCAGCCGGCCGGGCCGGACCAGACGACGCTCTTGCGCTGCGACCCGGAGGTGTGGGCGAAGTCAACGGTGAACCGGTCGGACGCGTCGTTCGGCAGGGCGTACCCGTACACCCCACTGGCCTCCTGACCCGGGGCCACCGAACCGGTGAGCAGCTTCAGCCGGCTGGTGCCGTCGACCAGGGAGAAGACGAGGGCGCCCTTGGCGTCCCGGACGATGGGCATCCCCGACCCGTAGAGCGAGATCTCCTCGGACCCGGTGTTCACGACGGTGATCCTGATCTGGATGATCCTGGCGTCCTTGGGAGCCTCGACGACCGACCCGCGCGGGACGAACGGCTCCGGCGCGGCAGCCGTCACCTTCAACCCGTTGCTGTACGTGTAGGACTGGCCGAACGACAGGTGCCGGGCCTGCTCGTCCGCGGCCGTCTTCTGCTTCTCGGCCTCGATCCGCAGCAGCTCGGCCGCGACCCGCTCCCGCTCCTTCGCCGCCCGCTCCTCGGCGACCCTGGAGGCCTCGTCGGCACGGGCCCGCGCCTCGTCCGCCGCCGCCCGCCGCTCCGCGTTGGCCGACTGCACCTCGACGGCGACGAACACCCCGGCGCCGGCCGAGACCAGCAGGCCGGTGACGCCCAGGATCACACCGGCGAGCGCCATCCCCCGGTTCGTCGCCACACCCTTGCGCACGTAACGCAGGCCGATGAGGCCGAAGATCAGCGCCAGCAGGGACGGCAGCCAGGACAACCAGAACAGGATGACGACCAGAGCGAGCACCGTGCCGACGATGCCGAGCACCATGGCCGCGATGCCCAGGCCGTTGCTCGGCGCCTGCGCCGGCACCGGGTACGGCGGCCAGTACGGCACGCCGGGCGGCGGAGGCACCGGAGCGCCGGGCAGGGGCGCGGGAGCACCGATCGGGGCGAACGCGGGGGCGGCGGGCACCGGGGCGGGGGCCGCGTCCTGCGCCACGGGCTCACCCGGGGCCGGAGCCGAGACCGCGACCGAGGCCGCGGCCGGGGCCGAAGCCGAAGCCGGAGCCGCCGCAGGAGCCGGCTCCGGAGCCGGGGCCTTGTCCAGCACCGGAGCCGCGTCCGGAGCCGCATCCGGCGCCCGGTCCGGCGGCGTCCACGGGTCGGCGTCGGCCGGCACCCCGGCGGACTCCGGTCTGTCGGGCGGGACGGGAACGGTCATACGGGATCCTTCGGGAACGTCGGGACGGTAAGCGGCCGTTCACCCCCGGGCCGAGGTCTCTCCGGTTTCCGGCACCGGCGGACGGACCCGCGCGAAACGGTCATCGGTCCGGGCCGGACCTGCGCGTCGGGGCCCGGGGCCGGGACGCCGACGGGGTCGGCGAGTGATCAAGATACAGGTGCCCGGTGACAGCCCCGACACCGCGGTCCCCGCCCCGGCGCCAGGGCCCGCAACCGTGGTTCGTCGGCGACTGACCGGCGGGCGCCGGGGCCGGACCCGGCCGGGGCGCACTGCGGACGGTAGCGGCCCGGGGACCCTCTGCGCTTGACACGCTCCCGCCCGGAGGCGCGTACTGGAACGAGGACAAACAGCAGACCGGGCCCTGTGCTCCAGCTGACCGTTGGGCATCCGTCGCCGCTACGACGGCGACCGGGCGGGCCGGGACGCTCGACGCCTCGCGTCGCGCCCGGCCCGGTGCTCCGACGGCCGCTTCCGCGCGCGAGCGCCACCCACCTGCACCGCCGACCGGCGGTGCACGCGCACTTGACGCCGCCGGGGTCCGCAGACCGGGTCCGAGGCACCGCCATGAAGTCGACACCGCAACCCAGACCGAAACCGAAACCGCCGTCGCCGTCGCAGTCGCCGTCACGGTCGAGACCGGCCGACGGCCGAACCTCGGAAGGAGACCCCGGCGAACCGCCGGGCCAGGGCGTCGCGGGGACCGGCCGGCGCGCGTTCCCCGCTTCGTCGCCCTGCCGCGCGTCCCGCGCGCGAGCCTTGGCGTCCGCCGTCCGACGAGGTGCCCGAACTCCGGCTCGTCCACGGAAAGGCGGGCATCATGGTGCTCGATTCGGCAACGCTGCACTCCAGCGTCGAGGACCCGGTCCTCGACCGGATGAACTTCCTGAACGAGATCACGTCCACCTACCCGGACGCGGTGTCCTTCGCCCCGGGGCGCCCCTATGACGGCTTCTTCGAGGTCGAGGAGGTCCACACCCACCTGCGCCGGTACGCGGCGTACCTGGGGAGCCGGGGCGCGGGGCCGGCCGAAGTGCGCAGCGGCTTCTACCAGTACGGGCCGGCGGCGGGGCAGATCCGGGAGCTGATCGCGTACTCGCTGCGCCAGGAGGAGGGCTTCGAGGCCGCCCCCGAGTCGATCGTGGTCACCGTCGGTGCGCAGGAGGCGATGTTCCTCACGCTGCGCACGCTGTTCGCCACGCCCGAGGACGTGCTGCTCCTCGTCACCCCGTGCTACGTGGGCATCATCGGGGCCGCGCGGCTGCTCGACATCCCGGTGGTCGCGGTGCCCGAGCGCGACGGGCGGCTGGTCGTGGCGGACCTCGACGCGGCCGTGCGGGCGCAGCGCGCCGCGGGCCGCCGGCCGAGGGCGGTCTACGTGGTGCCGGACCACGCCAATCCCACCGGGTCGACGCTGGACCTGCCGACCCGCACCGCGCTGCTCGAACTGGCCGAACGCCAGGGGCTGTTGGTCCTGGAGGACAGTCCCTACCGGCTCAGCGGGCCCGGGCCGCGCCACCCCATGCTCAAGGCGCTCGACCGGTCGAGGAGCGTGATCCAGCTCGGCACCTACTCCAAGACGCTGTTCCCCGGCGCGAGGGTCGGCTACGTCGTGGCCGACCAGGAGGTGCGCGACCGCTCGGGCCGGATCCGGCTGCTCGCGGACGACCTGGCGAAGGTCAAGAGCATGGTCACGGTCAACACGTCCTCGCTCAGCCAGGCGGCCGCGGCGGGCGCGCTGCTCGCCGCGGACGGCCGGCTCTCCACCCTCAACGCCAGGGCCGCCGAGCACTACCGCCGCAGCATGGCCGAGACGCTCGCCCAGCTCGACCGGCGGCTGCCCGAGCGGCGGCGCCGGGAGCTCGGGGTCGACTGGAACCGCCCCGACGGCGGCTTCTTCCTCACCCTGCGTACCGGATTCCGCACCGGGACGGCGGCGTTGGAGCGCTCGGCCCGCGACTTCGGCGTGATCTGGACGCCGATGGAGTTCTTCCATCCGCACGGCGGGGGCGAGCGGGACATCCGGCTGTCCATCAGCTACCTGACGCCCGCCGAGGTCACCGAGGGCGTCGGACGGCTCGCCCGGTTCGTGGAGGCGAGCGGCGGCGGGAGCCCCAACGGCACGGAGCACCACGACAGGAAGCACGACGACAGAAAGCACGACGGCAGGGAGCACCAGGACAGGGAGCACCACGACCGGACACCCCACATCGATACGCACAGCGACAAAACGCACGTCACCGGAACGGAGAGTGACGCACCATGACCACGGCCCTGGACCGAGCACCGACCACCACGGCCCCACGCATCCTGGGCGTGGGCACCGCCGTGCCACCCGAGCACTATTCGCAGGAGGAACTGCTCGACCTGTTCGGGATCACCGACCGGAGGGTGCGGTCCGTCTTCCTGATGGGCTCCATCCGGCAGCGCTCGCTGGTGCTGCCCCCGGCCGCGCCCGACGGCACCCGGATCCGGGAGAGCCAGGGCGACCTCCTGGACAAGCACAAGGCCTGGGCGGTGAGCCTGGGCTCGGACGCGCTGGCACTGTGCCTCAAGCGGATCGGCGCCGACCTGTCCGAAGTGGCGTACCTGTGCTGCGTGACCTCGACGGGCTTCCTCACCCCGGGCCTGAGCGCGCTGCTGATCCGCGAACTCGGCCTGGACTGGCACACCGGGCGGGCCGACATCGTCGGCATGGGCTGCAACGCCGGGCTCAACGCGCTCGGCGTCGTCGGCAACTGGGCCGCCGCCAACCCGGGCCGGCTGGCCGTGATGGTCTGCGCGGAGGCCTGCTCCGCCGCGTACACGATGGACGCCACGATGCGGACGGCCGTGGTCAACAGCCTGTTCGGCGACGGCGCCGCGGCGGTCGCGGTGATGGCCGACCCGGACGGCGACGGATCGTCCCAGGACGGCGACGGGCCCGACCGGGACGGCCCCCGGATCCTGAAGACCGCGGGCGTCACCGTCATCGACGCCATCGACGCCATGCGCTACGACTGGGACCGCGACCAGGGCCGCTTCAGCTTCTTCCTGGACCGGCAGATCCCCTACGTGGTCGGCGCGCACGTGGAGGGCGTCATCGACCGGCTGCTCGCCGACACCCCGCTGCACCGCGACGACATCGCGCACTGGCTGGTGCACTCCGGCGGCAAGAAGGTCATCGACGCGGTCGCCGTCAACCTCGGGCTGACCCGCCACGACCTGCGGCACACCATCACCGTGCTGCGCGACTTCGGCAACGTCTCCAGCGGCTCGTTCCTGTTCTCCTACGACCGGCTGCTGAAGGAGGGCGTGGTCCGCCGCGGCGACTACGGGGTGCTCATGGCCATGGGGCCGGGGTCCGCCATCGAGTCCGCCCTCATCCAGTGGTGACCGTCCGGTGGTGACCGTCCGGCAGCGACCCGACACCAGGGTGACCCGACGCAAGGAGCACACCATGTCCGTCAACACCCTCTCCGGAGGCCCCGCGCTGCGCGTGGACGGCCGCCGGGAGATCTCGGCCGAACTGGCCGACGCCGTCTCGGCCCTGTGCGAGGAGGCGGAGTCCTCCGGAGCCGACCTCGCGACCCTGTACGTCTCCGGCGCGCCGACCCGCGAGGCGGTGGCGAAGGTCGCCGACGTGGCCGTCGTCACGAAGTGGGAGCGGGCCGTGCGCCGCTTCGAGCGGATCCGGCTGCCCACGCTGGCGGTGGCCCGCGGGGAGTGCGGCGGTGCCGCGCTGGACCTGCTGCTGGCGGCCGACGTCCGGGTGGCCGCGCCGGACCTGCGGCTGCTCCCGTCCTTCCACGGGCCGGACGTCTGGCCGGGCATGGCCGCCTTCCGGCTGGTCCAGCAGCTCGGACTGGCCGGGGCGCGCCGTACGGTGCTCTTCGGGGTGCCGATCACCGCGCGCGAGGCCCTGGAGCGGCGCCTGGTGGACCAGGTGAGCCGGGACCCCCTGCGGACCGCGGCCGCCGCCGCCCGGCTGCTGCGCCGCCTGTCCGGCCCGGAACTCGCGATCCGCCGCCAACTGGCCTTCGACGCCGAGTGGATGAGCTTCGAGGACGCGCTCGGCCCGCACCTGGCCGCCTGCGACCGCGCACTGCGGCGGGCCCGGCCGGCGGACGGGGTGACGGCGTGAGCACCCCGAACGGGCAGGCGCCGACGGCCCAGGCACCCACTGCCCAAGCGCTCACCGCACAGGCACCCACCGCACAGGCACAGGCCCAGGCGCACCCGCCGGCACGGACCGCGGACGCGCTCGACCGGGCGGCCCGGCTGCTCCCGCCGTTCCCCGAACCCGGCCCCCGCACCCCCGAGGAGCGCGCCCGGGCCGAGCAGGCGCTGGAGGCCGCCCGCACCGAGCGCACCGCCTTCCTGGACCGCCACGCCGAACAGCTCTACGACCGGCTCACCGCGGGCCGCGCCCGCCGCCCCCGGCTGGACGCCCTGGTGGCGGGCACCGCGTCCGCCGTGCCCGGCCTGGTGCCCACGCCCGAACAGCTGCGGGCGGAACGGGCCGGGCCGGTCCCGGAGCGCCTCGGCTACGAGATCGACCTGGGCGTCTTCCTGCGCGGCCTGCTGCGCTGCCCGTCCGCCGGCGGCCACCTGCTGGACTCCATGCTCCGGCCCACCGACCGCGCGCTCGGCCTGCTCGGGGAGTTCCGGGCCACCGGGCTGGTCCGGATGGCGACCACCCGGCTGGAGCGGCACGACGGGACGGCCCGGATCACCATGTGCGCCGGGGACCGCCTCAACGCCGAGGACGAGCAGCAGGTCGACGACATGGAGACGGCGGTCGACCTCGCCCTGCTGGACCCGCAGTGCGGGATCGGGCTCATCCGGGGCGGCGAGATGACGCACCCGCGCTACGCGGGCCGCCGGGTGTTCAGCGCCGGGATCGACCTCAAGCGCCTGCACGCGGGCGAGATCACGCTGGTCGGCTTCCTGCTGCGCCGCGAACTCGGCTACCTCCGGAAGCTGCTGCTCGGCCTGCGCACCGACCGGCCGTCCTGGCGCTACCCGTTCACCGACATGCCGTGGGTGGCGGCGGTGGACGGCTTCGCGATCGGCGGCGGCATGCAGCTGCTGCTCGCGGTGGACCACGTGCTCGCGGCCTCCGACGCCTATCTGAGCCTGCCGGCCGCCCAGGAGGGGATCGTCCCCGGCGCGGCGGACTTCCGCCTCCCCCCGGTGACCGGCCCCCGGCTGGCCCGGCAGATCATCCTCGGCGGCCGGCGGGTGCGGGCCACCGACCCGGAGGCCCGCACGCTGGTCGACGAGGTCGTCGACCCGGCGGACCTCGACCGGGCCGTCGAACACGCCCTGGACCTGCTGCACGACCCGGCCGTCACCGCCAACCGCCGCATGGTGAACCTCGCCCTCGAACCGGCGGACGGCTTCCGCGCGTACATGGCCGAGTTCGCGGTCCAGCAGGCGCTGCGCATCCACGCGGCGGACGTGCTCGGCAAGGCCGGCCGCTTCACGGCCCGGCCGCCCGGCTGACGCCCCGTCGGACGGGCCTGACCAGCCTGACCAGCCTCCCGACCATCCGCAGAACCACCCGAGGAGACCGAGATGACGACCAACCCCTTCGACGACCCGGACGCCCGCTACCTCGTGCTGGTCAACCCGCGCGGCCAGTACTCCCTGTGGCCCGCGTTCGCGCAGGTCCCGACCGGGTGGCGGATCGCCTACGGCCAGGGCGCCCGCGACGAGTGCCTGGCGTACGTCGACCGCGTCTGGACCGACCAGCGGCCGCCGGGCACGGTCACGGTCCCGGCGGCGGACGGGAGAGGGATCCCGGCAGCGGACGGGACGGAGGTCGCCGCGCCATGAGCGGCCCGGGCCCGCTGATCACCGTACGGGCCACCGCGGGCGACGGGGCGCAGCCCGCCCGGGGCCAGGTCACACCCGGCACCGCCCGTCGGATCCGGCCCTACCTGCGGCCGTACCGCCGGCAGATCGCCGCGCTGCTGAGCCTGACGGTGGTCGACGCCGTCATCACCGTCTCCACACCGCTGCTGTTCAAGGTGCTCATCGACCACGGCATCCTGCCCCGGGACCGGGGCGTAGTGGTGGGCGCCGCCGTCGCGGTGGCGGGCCTGGCGCTGCTCCAGGCGCTGGTGGGCTTCCTGGTCAGCCGCAGTTCGGCGCGGATCGGCGAGGGGCTCGTCTACGACCTGCGCACCCAGGTCTTCCGGCACGTGCAGCGCCAGCCGCTGGCGTTCTTCACCCGGACGCAGACCGGTTCGCTGGTGAGCCGGCTCAACACCGACGTGATGGAGGCCCAGCAGGCGGTGACCGTCCTGCTGTCCAACGTGCTGTCGAGCCTGCTGGTGCTCGGCCTGGTGATCGCGACGATCTTCTACCTGTCCTGGGTCGTCGGCCTGGTCGTCCTGGTCACGGTGCCGCTGTTCGTCCTGCCGGGCCGCGTGGTCGGCCGCCGGCTCCAGCGCAACCTGCGCACATCGATGCAACTGGACGCCGAGCTGGGCTCGTTCATGCAGGAGCGGTTCAACGTGGCCGGCGCGCTGCTGGTCAAGCTGTACGGCCGGGCGCAGGGCGAGGACCGGCGGTTCGCCGCGACGGCGGCGCGGGTCAGGGACGTCGGCGTCGTCACCTCCGTCTACGGGCGGATGCTGCTGGTGACGGTGACGCTGCTGGCGTCGCTGGCCACGGCGGTGGTCTACGGCGTCGGCGGCGTGCTGGCGGTCGACGGGGCCATCCAGATCGGCACGCTGGTGGCCCTGGCCACCCTGCTGGCCCGGCTGTTCGGCCCGATCAACCAGCTCTCCAACCTCCAGTCGAACTACCTGACCGCGCTCGTCTCCTTCGACCGGCTGTTCGAGGTCCTGGACCTCAAGCCGCTGATCGTGGAGCGGCCCGACCCGGTCGCGCTGCCCGCCGCCGACCCGGCCCGGGCCCCGGAGGTCGAGTTCGAGGACGTCTCGTTCCGCTACCCGTCGGCGAAGGAGGTCTCCCTCGCCTCGCTGGAGACGCTGTCGCTGCGGGCCCCGGAGCACTCCGACGACACCCCGGCGCTGCGCGGGGTGAGCTTCCGCGCCCCGGCGGGCCGGCTGACCGCGCTCGTCGGGCCGTCCGGCGCGGGCAAGACCACGATCAGCCAGCTGGTGGCCCGGATGTACGAGCCCACCGAGGGCACCGTGCGGATCGGCGGCCACGACGTGCGCGACCTGAGCCTGGACTCGCTGCACGACACCGTCGGCATGGTGACCCAGGAGGCGCACATGTTCCACGACACCATCCGCGCCAACCTGCTCTACGCCAAGCCGGACGCCACCGAGGAGGAACTGGTCGAGGCCTGCGAGGCCGCGCAGGTCCGGGACCTGGTCGAGGCGCTCCCCGACGGCCTCGACACCGTCGTGGGCGACCGCGGCTACCGCTTCTCCGGCGGTGAGAAGCAGCGCCTGTCGATCGCCCGGCTGCTGCTCAGGAAGCCGTCCGTGGTCGTGCTCGACGAGGCGACGGCGCACCTGGACTCGGAGTCCGAGGCGGCCCTCCAGAAGGCGCTGTGGACCGCCCTGGCCGGGCGCACCGCCCTGGTGATCGCGCACCGGCTGTCCACGATCCGCGAGGCCGACCAGATCCTCGTGCTCAAGGACGGGCACGTGGTCGAACGCGGCCGGCACACCGACCTCGTCGGCGCCGGCGGCCTGTACGCGGAGCTCTACCGCACCCAGTTCGCCGACCCGCCCGCACCCCGCCCGGAAGCCGGGCAGGACCCGGGAGCGGAGCCGCACCCGGCGAACGGCTACGGCGGACTGCCCCCGCTGCCGCGCGGCGGCGGGCCCCTGCACCGGCTGCCGCCGCCCCAGAGCGCGGGCCCCGACGGGCCCGACCGGCCCGGACCGCCCGACGAACCCGACCGCCCAGACCGACCCGCACGGCCCGGCGAACCCGGCCGATCCGACGAACCCGACCGACCCGCACGGCCCGGCCGACCCGAACGGAGAGCATGATGACCCAGCTGACGGTCGAGGACGTGTGGCCGCTGTCCCCGCTCCAGGAGGGACTGCTGTTCCACTCCTCGTACGACCAGGACGCGCCCCGGGACGTCTACGTGGGCCAGCGGATCCTCAACCTCGACGGCGACCTGCGGCCCGAAGTCCTCCAGGCCTCCTGGCAGGCGCTGCTGGAGCGGCACGCGAGCCTGCGGGCCGCGTTCCGCGCCCGCTCGGGCGGCGACACCGTCCAGGTGATCGCCAAGGGCGTGCGGATCCCGTGGACGCAGGCCGACCTCAGCGCGCTGGGCGCCGAGGAGGCCGAGGAGCGGGCCCGGCACCTGGCCGAGGTCGACGCGCGGCGCTTCGACCTCGGCATGCCGCCGCTGCTGCGCGTCCTGCTGCTGCGCGCCGGTCCCGGCCGCCACCGCATGGTGGTGACGATGCACCACATCCTGATGGACGGCTGGTCACTGCCGATCCTGTTCCACGAGCTGTGGGAGGTCTACGGCAACGGCGGCGACCCCTCGGTGCTCCCGGCGGTGCCGCAGTACCGCGACTACCTGGCCTGGCTGGTGCGCCGGGACACCGACGCCGCGCGCGAGGCCTGGCGGGCCATGCTGGCCGGGGCCGACGGCCCCACCCTGGTGGGCCCGGAGAACGGCGGCGGCCCGCCGGTGATACTCCGGCACGTGGTCGACCGGGCCGGCGACGGACTCGCCGACCGGCTGCGGGAGACGGCCCGCACCTCCGGCGTCACCCTCAACCGGGTCTTCCAGGTCGCCTGGGCGCTGCTGGTCGGCAAGCTGTCCGGCCGGCTGGACACCGTCTTCGGCGCGACCGTCTCCGGCCGCCCCGCCGAGGTGGCGCAGGCGGACCGGATGGTCGGGCTGTTCATCAACACCGTGCCCGTGCGCGTGCGGCTGGACGCGGCCCTGCCGTTCCGCCAGGCCATGGCGGCGCTCCAGGACCAGCAGGCCGCCCTGCTCGACCACCAGCAGCTGAGCCTTCCCGAGATCCGGCGCGCCTGCGGTCCCGGTGCGGTCTTCGACACCCTGATGGTCTTCCAGAACTATCCGCGCGGACCGATGGCGGCGCCGTCGGCCCCCGGCGCGGAACCGCCCGACGGGCAGGCCGGGGCGGCCGGGCCCGGCGCTCCCCCGCCGCCGCCCCCGCCGCCGGGCGAGGGACTGGGCGGCACGGCGCTGCGCAGCGGGGAGCAGGGCGGCGGCCCGCTGCCGGCGGCACCGCCGGGGCCGCCCGGCCCGATGCCGGGCGACGGGCGGGGCCCCGACGGGCCGGGCTCCGACGGACCAGGGCAGGGGCAGGGCCCGGGGCAGGGCCCGGCCGGCCTGCGGGTCTCGGCCGGCGGCGGCGAGGAGGCCGCCCACTACCCGCTGACCATCGTGATCACCCCGACCGACGACATCGAGGTCCGGCTGGACTACCGGCCCGACGTGTTCGACGAGCCCACCGCCCGCGCCCTCGTCGACCGGATGCTCCTGGTACTGCGCCAGGTCGCGGACGACCCCGACGTACCGCTGGGACGACTGGACGTACTGACCGGCGAGGAACGGCACGACCTGGACGGATCGGGCGGCGACCGGACCCGCCGCGAGCTGCCCGACGCGACGCTCGCCGAACTCCTCGCGCGGCAGGCGCGCCGCACCCCCGAGGCCGTGGCCGTGGTCGCCGGGGACACCGAGCTGACCTACGCCGAACTGGACCGCCGCGCCGACCGGCTGGCGCACCGGCTGGCCCGGCACGGCGCCGGCCCCGAACGCCTGGTGGGCCTGGTGGCCGAACGCTCGCCCGAGCTGGTCACCGCGCTGCTCGCGGTGGTGAAGGCCGGCGCGGCGTACCTGCCGATGGACGGCAGGCACCCGGCCGCCCGGCTCGCCGCGGTGGCGGCGGAGGCGGGCGCGGCCGTCGTCCTGGTCGACGGGCCGAACGCGCGGCGCGGCCTGGCCGACGAGGCCCTGTTCGCCCCCGCCGAGGTGCTGCGCCTCGAACCCGCCGACGGGACCGACGCCGACGGGCCCGGGGCGTTCCCCCCGGTGCGGGTGGAGCCGGACAACCTCATGTACGTCATCTACACCTCGGGTTCCACCGGCCTGCCGAAGGGCGTCGCGGTGAGCTACGGCAGCGTCCTGGCGTTCTGCCTCGACGCGTGCTGGTCGGACGAGGTCCTGGAACGGGTGCTGGTGCAGGCCAACCACGCCTTCGACGCCTCCACCCACGAGATCTGGACGACGCTGCTGCACGGCGGCCGGCTGGTGCTGGTGCCCCCCGGCGACATCGACACCGTCGAGCGCGGCCGGCTGATCGCGGCCCAGAAGGTGACCGGCGTGCACGCCACGGCCGGGCACTTCCGGGTGCTCGCCGAACAGGCCGCGCACATCTTCGGCGGTGTGCGCGAGGTGTCCACCGGCGGCGACGTGGTCTCCGCGCACGCCGTCCGGACGCTGCTGCGCGCCCACCCCGGCATGGTGGTGCGCACCACCTACGGCCCGACCGAGTCCACGGCCTTCGCCACCCAGCTGGCCTTCACCGACCCGGACGCGGTGCCCGACTCGGTGCCGCTCGGCCGGCCGATGGACAGCACCCGGGTGTTCGTCCTGGACGCGTTCCTCCGGCCCGTGCCGGTCGGCATGACGGGCGAGCTCTACCTCGCCGGGGCCGGGCTGGCCCGCGGCTACCTCGGCCGCGCCGCCCTCACCGCGGAGCGCTTCGTCGCCTGCCCCTTCCCCGCCGAGGGCGAGCCCGAGGGCGCGCGGATGTACCGCACCGGCGACCTCGCCCAGTGGAGCCGGGACGGACAGCTGCTGTTCCTCGGCCGGGTCGACGAACAGCTCAAGATCCGCGGGTTCCGCGTCGAGCCGGCCGAGATCGAGGCCGTGCTCGCCGCGCACCCGGACGTCGCCCAGGCGCTCGTGGTCGCGTTCGAGGACGGGACCGGCCACAAGCGGCTGGCCGGGTACGTCGTGCCGCCCAACGGCGGGCGGGCGAACGGCGTGCCGCCCAACGGCGGGCGGGCCAACGGCGGGCGGGCCGACGGCGGGCGGGCCAACGGCGCTCCCGCCGACGGCGGGCGGGCGAACGGAGGCCCGTCCGACGGCGGCCACGGGCCCGATCCGCAGGCGCTGGTGGACTACCTCGCCGGGAAGCTGCCCGACTACCTGGTCCCGGCCTCGGTGACCGTGCTCGACGCGCTGCCGGTGACGGCGAACGGCAAGGTCGACCGGGCCGGGCTGCCGCGGCCCGTCTTCTCCGGCTCGGCGTCGGGCCGCGAGCCCGCCACCGACACGGAGGAGCTGCTGTGCCGGCTCTTCGCGGAGGTGCTGAACCTGGAACGGGTCGGCGCGGAGGACTCCTTCTTCGTGCTCGGCGGCGACTCGATCACCTCGATGCTGCTGGCGGGCCGGGCCCGCAAGGCCGGCCTGGCGCTCACCCCGCGCCAGGTCTTCGAGCTGCGCACCCCGGCGGAGCTCGCCCGGGTGGCCGAGCCGATCGAGGACACCGGGGCGGAGCGTCCCGAGGACGTCCCCTGGGGCCCGGTCCCGCTGACCCCGGTGATGCACGAGACCGCGGCCCGGACGGGCTCGGCGGCGCTCGCGGGCAACCAGTCGATGGTGCTGACCGCCCCGCCCGGCCTGACCACCGGACAGCTGGCCGCGGTGCTCCAGGCGGTCGTCGACCGGCACGACGTGCTGCGGGCGCGGCTGGCGGAGGCCGACGGACAGCTGGTCGTCCCCGAGCCGCAGGCGTCCCCGGCGGTCGCCGCGACGGACCTGGTCACCCGGGTCGAGGCGGCCGGACTCGACGGGGCGCGGCTGACCGCCCTGATCGACGCGCAGGCCGCCGCCGCCGAGGCCGCGCTCGCCCCGCAGGACGGCGTGATGGTGCGGGCCGTACTCCTCGACCGAGGCCCCGGGCGGCCCGGGCTCGTCCTGCTGACCGCCCACCACCTGGTGATCGACGGCGTCTCCTGGCGGGTGCTGATGCCCGATCTGGCCCTGGCCCACGCGGCCCTGGCCGCCGGGGGCCCCGAGGCCGCGCGGGAGGCGGTCGCCGCCGAGCCGACCTCGTTCCGCCGCTGGGCGGGCGCCCTGGCGGAGCGGGCCAGGGCGCAGCAGACCGTGGCCGAGCTGCCCGCCTGGCGGCGGGTGGTCGACCGGGTCGAGCCCCCGCTCGCCGGCCGGCCGCTCGACCCGCGCACCGACACCGTGGGCAAGGGCCTGTCCCGGGCCGAGCTGACCGTCCCGCCGCACATCGCCGGGCCGCTGCTGGCGGCCCTGCCCGCCGCCTACCACGCCGGGGTCGACGACGTGCTGCTGTCCGGGCTGACCGCGGCGCTCGACGAGTGGCTGCGGGCGCGCGACGGGCGGGCCCCCGACGGCTTCCTGATCGACCGGGAGGCGCACGGCCGGGTCCCGCTGTCCGAGGACATGGACCTGACCCGGACCGTCGGCTGGTTCACCTCCGTCCACCCGGTGTGGCTGGAGGCCGGCCCGGTCGACACGGCCGAGGTCCGGGCGGGCGGCGCGGACGCCGCGCGGCTGATCAAGCGGGTCAAGGAGCAGCTGCGGCAGGGGCCGGGCGACGGCCTCGGCTACGGCCTGCTCAGGTACGTGAACCCGGCCACCCGTACGGTGCTGGAACCCTTCGCGGCGCCGCAGATCGGGTTCAACTACCTGGGCCGCTTCGGCGGTCCGGCCAGGGAGCCGGGCGCCCCCGGGTCCGCCGCGCCCCGGGGCGCCGACGGCCCGCGCCCGTGGACCCCGGCCGACGAGCACCCGGCGCCCGACGGCGGTGTCGACCCCTCGACGCCGCTGCGGCACGTACTGGAGATCAACGGCGCGGCCCGGGACCTGCCCGAGGGCCCCGAACTGGGCTTCGTCCTGGAGTCGCCCGCCGGGCTGCTCGGCGCGGCGGAGCTCGGCGACCTCGCCGAACGCTGGCGGGCCGTGCTCGACGGCCTGGTCCGGCACGCCGCCGAGGGCCCCGGCGGCCACACCCCGTCGGACTTCTCGCTGATCTCGCTGGGCCAGGAGGACATCGACGAGTTCGAGTCCGCCTTCGGCGGCACGGAGAACGACTGAGAGCGGCCCCGGCGGCAGGGCGGGCGACCCGGGGCCCGGCGGCTCAGCGCCCGCGCCACACCGGCGGGCGCTTCTCCGCGAAGGCGCGCGGCCCCTCCCGCGCGTCCTCGCTGACCCGGCGGACCCGCTCCCACCGGTAGCGGGTGGTGAACGCCCGCTCCAGCGGCAGGTCCAGCGAGCGCAGCACGGCCTCCTTCAGGGCTCGCTGCGACAGCGGCGCGCAGCGCAGCAGGTCCGCCGTCCACCGCTCGACGCACTCGTCCAGCCGCTCGTCCGGCACGACCTCGTTGACCAGCCCGAAGGCCAGCGCCTCGGCCGCCGACATCCGGCGGCCCGTCAGCAGGTAGCCCATCGCGGCCTTGAGCGGGATCTGCCGGGCCAGCCGGAAGGCGCCGCCCGCACCCGGGACGAGGCCGAGGCCCGCTTCGGGCAGGGCGAAGACGGCGCTCTGCGCGGCGACCACCAGGTCGCAGGCGAGGACGAGTTCGAAGCCGCCGCCGAGCGCGTAGCCCCGGACGCGTGCCAGCACCGGCTTGGACAGGGAGAAGCGCTCGGTCAGGCGCGGCCAGCCCGGCAGGCCCTTGGAGCCGAAGGTCGTCGGCGGGGTGCCCTCGCGGTCGAGCCGGGCCCGCTCCCGGAGGTCCTGGCCGACCGAGAAGGCACGGTCGCCCGCGCCGGTCAGCACGACCAGCCGTACCTGGTCGTCGCGCTCGACCTCGTCCCAGACCGCGCCCAGTTCCTCGTGCGTCCGCAGGTCCATCGCGTTGAGCACCTCGGGCCGGTTCAGCGTCACGCGTGCGACGTGCCCGGCCCGCTCGTAGAGCACGGGCCGCTGCGCCGCGGCTGCCTCCTGCACGGGGTCCACGCGGCCAGGCTACCGGCGGGCCCGGGCCGTCCCCGGCAGGCCGGCGCGCGGGTCCGCGGGGTCCTGCGGCGGGGGTTCAGCCGTCCGGTGTGGTCAGCCGTCCAGTGCGGCCAGCAGGTCGCGCAGCAGGCCGTTGAGCTCGGCGGACCGCTCGGGGCCGAGGGCGTCCACGGCGTGGCGCTGGACGGCGACCCCGGCGGCCACCGCCGCGTCCACGGTGGACCGGCCCTCGGGGGTGAGGCCGATCCGCAGGCCGCGGCGGTCGTTCGGGTCGGGGGATCGGGTGACCAGGCCGGCCCGCTCCAGCTTGTCCAGGCGGCCGGTCATGCCGCCGGTGGTCAGCATCAGGGTGGCGGCCAGTTCGCGCGGCGCGAGGGAGTACGGCTCGCCGGAGCGGCGCAGGGTGGCCAGGACGTCGAACTCGCCGCGTCCGATGCCGAACGGGGCGTACGCGCGCTCCATCCGCTCGCCCATGGCCCGGGAGAGCCGGTAGATCCGCCCGAAGGCCTCCATCGCGTGCAGGCTCTGCGCGAGGTCGGGCCGCTCCAGGCGCCACTGGGCGGTGATCGCGTCCACCGGGTCGGGGCCGGTGCCGAGCGGGTCGGCGGCCGTGCCGAGCGGGTCGGGGGCGTCGGTGCTGCTGGTCATGGGTTCAGTGTGGCACAGGATTACTTGCCAGAAAGTAGCTTGACTCTCATTTGCTTAGTAGTAAGTTACTTGCATGCTTTCGAAAAGGAGCCCGGGCTTCCCCGGCGAACGCAACCTGATGGCCGCCCTGGCCATCGACGCCCTCGGCAACGGCATGTACGTGCCGTTCAGCCTGGTCTTCTTCCGCCACGTCACCGGCCTGCCGCTGGCCGTCATCGGCCTGGTCCTCACCGTCACCGGCCTGCTCGCGATGGTCGCGCTGCCCCTGGTCGGCACCGCCGTCGACCGGTTCGGCGCCCGCCGGACGCAGATCGCCCTGCACCTGGTCCGGGCCGCCGGGTTCGCCGTCTACCCCTTCGCCTCGACGCTGCCCGCCTTCGTCGCCGTCACCCTGGTCACCGCCGTGGCGACCCGCGGCTACCCGGCCGTCCAGCAGGCCAGGATCGGCGAACTCGCCTCCGGCACCGGCCTGGAGCGCATCAACGCCCTCGGCCGCAGCCTCGCCAACGCCGGCCTCGGCGCGGGCAGCCTGCTCGCCGCCCTGCTGGTCGGCCTGGCCGGGGACGGCGGCTACACCGTCGCGGCCCTGCTCAACGCCGCCAGCTTCGTGGCCGCCGCCGCCCTGGTCCGCCGCGTCCCCGACCCTCGCCCCGAAGCCGTCGACGGCACCGTCCGCGGCGGCGCCGGGCGGATCGGCTACCGGGCGGTCCTGGCCGACCGGCCGTTCCTCGGCCTGGCCACCGCCAACCTGCTGATCTCCCTCGGCTACGCCTCGCTCGCGGTGCTGCTCCCGGTGTACGTGACGGGCGTCCTGCACGCCTCCGCCTCGCTGGCCGGCCTCGCCTTCGCCGTCAACACCGTGCTGTGCGCCGCCCTCGGCGTCCCCGCCGGGCTCGCCGTCCGCCGGTTCACCACCCGCAACCGGGCCGCCGCCACCGGTGCCGCGCTGTTCGCCGCCGGATTCCTCGCCCAGGCCCTGCTGGTGCCCGCCACCGGCCGCTTCACCACCGCCGCGCTGATGGCCGTGGTGGTCGTCGTCACCCTCGGCGAGATCGTCCACAACCCCGCCGCCTCGGCGCTGGTCACCGCCACCGCCCCCGCCGCCGTCCGCGGCCGCTACCTGGCCGCCTACCAGCTCTCCTGGTCGCTCTCCGCGGCCCTGGCCCCCTCGCTGCTCACCGGCCTGCTGGCCCTCGACAGCCGGCTGCCCTGGCTGGCCCTGGCCGCCACCGCCCTGGCCGGCGGCGCCCTCCTGCTCGGCCTCGAACGCCGGCTCCCCGCCCTCGCCGTCCGCCCGGAACCGCAGCGCACCGACCTCACCACCGCCGCCTGAACCACGCGGGCGCCGGGCCCTCCGGGCGCGGCGCACAAACCGGTGGCCCCCGGTGCGGGGATCGGGGAGACTCGCGCGCATGGTCTCGGTATTGCAGAACGTGGCGATCGACTGTGCGGATGCCTATGAGCTGGCCCGGTTCTGGAGCGGGGTGACCGGCCGTCCGCTGCACCCGGAGGACCGGCCGGGCTCCCGGGAGACGGAGGTGCAGCTGGCGGAGGGCCCGGTGCTGTACTTCAACCAGGTGTCCGAGCCCAAGACGGTCAAGAACCGGGTCCACCTGTGCCTGCGCCCCGACATCTCGCGCGACCAGGAGGTGGACCGCCTGCTGGGGCTCGGCGCCACCCTGGTCTCCGACCTCCGCGACCCCGACGGCTCGGGCTGGGCGGTCCTCGCCGACCCCGAGGGCAACGAGTTCTGCGTCCTGCGCAGCGCCGCCGAACGCTCCGCCACCGATTCCTGACACCCGGGCAGGTACGCCCCGCACCCCCGCACCCCCGCACCCCCGCACCCCCGCACCCCCGCACCCCCGCACCCCCGCACCCCCGCACCAATGATCAGTCCGTAGGATCAGATTCTGACCGTAGATATGCAGAATCCGGTCGGCATTCACCCCATCGGGGAGTGGTGCTGTTCGATTTCCGAGGTGAATGATTCATCTCGCCCAGCCTGTGAAATCCCGCACGGGATTTCACAGGCGCCCCGCCAGGGTCTTTCTCCGAACGTGTGACGATCGGAGGAATGGGCGCCAATCGGACAGCGGAGGCAGCTGATGGTGGTCCACTATTTCAACGGCATGCCGGCGGACCTGGTCGAGGCGACGGGCGGCTGGCAGAAGGCCCAGGGCAGTCAGGGCACCGGCGCCTGCGCGGAGTTGCGCAAGCTGAACGACGGCCAGGTGGCCGTACGCAACAGCCGCTTCCCGGACGGCCCGGCCCTGGTCTTCACCGTGGCGGAGATCGAGGCTTTCCTGTACGGCGCCAAGAACGGGGAATTCGACCACATGGCGGTTTGAACCGTGCATCAAACGGCCGACTCTAGCGGCTTGGCGTGACGTCGGTGCCCCCTTTGTGTGATGCTTAACCCGACCATTCGGGTGATGAGTTTTTACCCAAGGGGGGCCTGCGGCCATGGAAGATCGCGTAGTTCCGTTCGGCAGGCCGGCGGCCGATCCGCCGGGCTCCTGGGGCGTTCCCGCGTTGCTCCTGGGCGCGGAGATGAAGATCGAGCGCGAGCGCAGCACCCTGACGCAACGGCAGGTGCTGGCCAGGACCAGGATCAAGGTGTCCGCGTCGGTCTACAGCCGGATCGAGAACGGCGAGACCCGGATCGACAAGCCGGCCGTCGTGGAGCTCCTGCTGGACGCCCTCGGGGTCCGCCCCGGGCCGAGACGGCAGGACCTCCTCCGGCTCGCCGACGACGCCTCGGTGGAGGGGTGGGCCGGCGCCGTGCGCACCCGTGCCCGCAGCGCCTACCGCGAGGCCGTCTCGGACTCGATGCTGCGGCTGACCAGCCTGGAGGAGTGGGCCGAGCGGCAGATCGTCATCGACACCAACGTGGTCTCGGGGGTCCTCCAGACCCCGAGGTACCGCGAGGTGGTCACGGCCAAGACGCTGCTGGCCAGTCAGCGGAAGCTGGCCCACCGGGTGATCGAGGTCCGGGGGCTGCGCGCCCGGCAGTTCGCGGCCAGGCAGCCGAGGTCCACGCTCTTCATCCAGCGCAGCGCCCTCTACGCCGACTTCGGCGAGCCAGGGATGATGGTCGAGCAGCTCGAGGTGCTGCTGCGGTACGTGGACGACGCGTCCTCGCCGGTCGCCATCAGGGTGATCACGGTGGAGGACCCGCTGGCGATCCAGGTGACCTCGCTGATCCGGCTGAGCTTCGCCAGGGGCTCGTTCGCCGCCCCGGACGTCATCTACACCGAGTCGGGCGGGCGCGCCGAGTTCCACCGGGGCCCGATCGCGGGCGAGGCGGCGGACGGCGACTACCTCGACTACCAGGACCTCAGCGACAGCGTCATCCGGCAGGCCCCCGGGCCGGTGCCGAGCCGTGAGCTGATCGTCGAGGCGCTCGACTGGCACCGCGCCCGCCTCTGAACCCCCGGGGCCGGCGCGTCGGACACGTCCCCGCCGGGCCCGCCCCGGCCTCCGGAGCGGGCCACCGGCGGTGCGGGACAACGGCGGTGCGGGACAACGGCGGTGCGGGCTCACCCCACCGTGGCCAGGCCCCCGTACTCGATCCACTCCTGGGTGGCCTGGCGGCGGACCAGTTCGGTGTCCGGCCGCCAGTCGGTGACGTCGAGCAGGCCGACCTCCTCCTCGACGCGCAGTCGGGGGATGGTGAAGAGCTCGTCCACGTCGGCCTTCGTCCGGACCCGGCCCCAGCGGTCGCCGGTCTGCTCCCGCATCAGCTCGGTGACCCCGTGGCGGATCCGGGCGTCCTCGCTCACCAGCTGGCAGAGCACCACGACGCTGCCCGGGGCGAGCAGGCGCACGGTGTCCTCGACCATCGTCCGGGGATTTCCCAGGTCGTCGTCGGGGATGCAGTGCAGGACGGAGACGAACAGGGCGGCCACCGGCCGGCTGAAGTCGATGATCCGTTCCGCGGCGGTGGCGATCGCCCCGGTGTCCCGCATGTCCGACTCCAGGATGAGGACGTTCCGGTTCTCCTCCAGGAACGCCCGTCCGTAGCCGAGGACCAGCGGGTCGTTGTCGACGTAGACCACCCGGCTGTCCGGGTCGACGGCCTGGGCGACCTGGTGCACGTTGTCCTGGGTGGGCAGGCCGGATCCGTGGTCGATGAACTGCCTGATGCCGTGCTGCTCGGCGATGTGCCGCACCACTCGCACCAGGAAGGCCCTGTTGTTGACCGCGAGCTCCCGGGTGCTGGGCACGGTCGTCAGCAGTCGGTCGCAGGCCTCCCGGTCGGAGGGGTAGTTGTAGTGCCCACCAAGAAGATAGTCGTACATTCGCGCCACGCTCGGCGTGTCCGCGTCAATATGATCTTGCGAATCGACCCTTGTGTCGTTCATGCAGTCCCCTGTATTCACCTGAGGTCGCCGAAAGTCCTTGCCAGCAAGCAATTCTGATGATGAGTCATCCTAAGTTGCCTCCTTTGCGGTTGAAACAACCCGAGTGGGTGAACCTGTGGCGAGGCATGGCGAAGCGGTGGCGCACCGGCGCCCGGAAGGGGCGTCCAGGCGCGCCACGGTGGCGGCGACCGAGGAGCCGGCGGGGCGAGGTGTCAGGCGCCCCCGCCCCGGCCCCAGCCCCCGCCCCGGCCGGAGCCGGGACCGCAGCCGAGGCCGTGCGCACCGCGGGCGACGCCGAGGCCGGCCAGCATCCGGTGGGCTGCCTTGAGCTGCACGTACAACTCCGGTTCGTCCAGGCCCATCAGGGCCGCCGCGGCCCGTGGCGCCAGACCGAGGCCCTCGCGCAGGAGCACGGCGTCGGCGGGCCGGTCGGGCAGGGCGCGGTGCAGACGGTCCGCGCGGGAGTCACGCGCCCCGGTCCGGGCCACCGTGACCGCGTCGCGGAGCATCCGCCAGGTGAAGGCGGCGGGGTCCCCCAGGAGCATCACGCCCCAGCACAGCTCGACCCAGCACAGCACCTGCGCGACGACCCGGACGGCCAGGAAGCCGTCGCCCAGGCGGGCGTGGGCGTACATCTCGTAGCCGTGGTGGTGGAGTCGGACGAACGCGGCGTAGCCGACCAGGTCCATCGCGGGACTGCTCAGGCCGGTCATCAGCCTCCCATCGGCGTCGGGCCGTCAGCGTGCGGAGGACGACAAGCAGGGGATGAAGGGGCGCGCAGGACGGCGCAGGGCGCGCAGCAGGCGCGGGGCGCACAGGGCGCACGACGGGGGCTGAACTCCGAAACGGGGGGCGCACATTCAGCCGCGCACCCCATGCGGCGGCCCGGGCAACGGGGCGCGCACAACGGGGCGCGGGCCGGGGGCCGTCCGCTCAGCGACGGCGGGCCCGGAACCGCCCACCGGCGGCAGCCCGGCGCGTCCTCAGCAGGTCGAGGACCGGCGCGACGCGCTCCCCCGCGACCGCGCCGTCGGCACACACCCCCCAGCCGGGCGCCAACACGGTTGGGAGGACGCCGAGTCCGGCCCCTCCACCGGCGCTGCTCAGGCCGCGAAATCCCGTGAGGCCGCTGTCGCCCCTGCTAGCGTGGGAGACCACCCGGGCGGGTTCGCCCGCCCCGGAAAGGGTCGGTCATACATGGATGCGCCTCATCTTCCGTGATCGGCCCGCCCGCCTCACTCGGTGTGCGACCACCGGGTGGGGCAATCCCGCTCCGGGGAAAGGCCGTTGGGCAGAACCGTACAGCGCCCGGGGCCTGCATATGCCTCACGGAAGCCCGCGCAATCCCCCGGTCACTACCGGTCGGAAGTCGATCGGATACCGGTCGGACATCGGTCCTCTCCGTACCTCCGTGTACCGAACCCGTGCCGGATCCGCGCCGGATCCGCTCACGATCGTTCCGGCGAGCGGTCCGGCGGCGGGTCAGGCGCGCGGTCCGGCGGCGGTCCGGTGAACGGTCCGGCGGCGGCAGGCGGTTTGCCGCCCGGCGGGGGGTCACTCCAGAGCGGCGGCCTTGCGCAGCAGGACCGAGCGCTCACCGGCGTTGCGGCACAGGCGGGCGGCGAGTTCCAGTTCGGCCCGGGCCTCGACGGTGCGGCCGAGGCGGGTGAGCAGTTCACCCCGCACGGTGGGGAGCAGGTGCGACCCCGACAGGCGGCCGGAGACCGCCAGGTCGTCGACCAGGGACAGCGCCTCCCGCGGACCGCCCGCCATCGCCACGGCCACCGCCCGGTTGAGCTCGACCACGGGTGACGGGGCCACCCGGCCGAGCGCCTCGTAGAGGAGCACGACGCGCTCCCAATCGGTCTCCGCCACCGAGGGCGCCGCCGCGTGGCAGGCGGCGATCGCGGCCTGGAGGCCGTACGGGCCCAGGCCGCGCCCGAGGGTGGCGGCCCGGCCGAGCGCGGCCAGGCCGCGGCGGACCGCCGAGCGGTCCCACCGGCGCCGGTCCTGGTCCTCCAGCAGCACCGGCTCGCCGTCGGGCCCGGTCCGGGCCGGGAAGCGCGCCGCGGTGAGCTCGAACAGCGCCAGCTGGCCGTGGACCTCCGGTTCGGCGGGCAGCAGCGCGGCCAGGGTCCGGGCCAGCCGGACCGCCTCGTAGGCGAGATCGGGGCGCAGCAGGTCGTCCCCGGCCGTCGCCGTGGAGCCTTCCGTGAAGACCACGTACAGGACGCTCAGGACGGCGCCGAGCCGCTCGCGGCGCTCCTCCGGCGGGGGCAGCTCGAACGGCACCCGGGCGGCGGCGATCGTCTTCTTCGCCCGGGTGATCCGGGCCTGGACGGTCGGTGTGGGCACCAGGAAGGCGCGGGCGATCTCCTCGCTGGACAGGCCGGCCACCACGCGCAGCGTGAGTGCCACCCGGGCCTCGGGCGGGAGGACCGGATGGCAGGCGGTGAACATGAGCGCGAGGACGTCGTCGTCGACCCGGTCCGGGTCCCAGGGCAGGTCGTCCGCCCGCCCGGGCGCGGTGGCCGCGCCCGAGCTGAACTCACCGTCGGCCAGCGGGCCCGCGAGCGCGGCGTACCGCTCGTCGAGCGCCGACCTGCGGCGGAAGGAGTCGACGGCGCGCCGCCGCGCGGTCGCCAGCAGCCAGCCCACCGGACTGGCCGGCGCCCCGTCCCGCGACCAGGCGACCAGGGCCTCCGCGAGCGCCTCCTGCGCGACGTCCTCGGCGAGCGCGAAGTCCCCCGTGTAGCGGGCCAGCGCGGCGACGATCCGCGCGGACTCGATCCGCCAGACGGCCTCGACGGCCCGCCGCGCCGACTCGGCGACCGGCGGGCCGTCGGCGGCCCCGGGCATCACAGCTGGCCGGTCCGCTCACGCCACGCGCGCTCCTTGACGATCCACTCGTTGTCCTGCGGGAACTCGTCGATGCCGGGCACCCGGCGGATCTCGCACTTCGAGCCGGGGATGGCCGGGATCCGCTTGGCCCACTCGACCGCCTCCTCCTTGGAGGCCACGTCGAGCAGGTAGAAGCCGCCGAACAGTTCCTTGGTCTCGCCGTACGGCCCGTCGGTGATCACCGGGGCCTCCCCGGCGAAGTCGACCACCACGCCCTGGGACGGGTCGTCCAGGCCCTCGGCGGCGACCAGCACACCAGCGCGGATCAGCTCGTCGTTGAAACGGCCCATCCTTTCGAGCATCTCCTCGAAGGGCGTCTCCATCATCGCCGCCATGGACTCGTCCGTGCCCCGCATGACCAGCATGTACTTCGCCATCGTCGCTCTCCTTGCTCAGGGGTCGTTTCCCGACCCTCTCACCCCAAGGTCGAACGGCGCGGCCCGGGATCGACACGACGGACGAACGGATCGGATTTTCTTTTTCCGGCCCGCTCCCGCCTGCCGTCGCGGCTCCCCGCCACGCCCCCCAGCAGGGGCCGGCCGCTACCGGGAGCGGCCCGCCGCCTTGCCCAGGAGCGGGCGGAGGTGGTGCCCCAGGGCCGAGGGGCCGGGTGCCGATGGGCCTGACAGCCGAGGGCCCGCCTGTCAGGCCCGGCCTCTCAACGGCGGGCGTCGACGGCGGCCCGGGCCTGGTCGGCGGTGACCACCTCGCCGTCGAATCCGGCCTGGTGCAGGTCGCCGCCGGGGGCCTCGATGCGTCCGGCGTCGGCCAGGCCGCCGGCCCTGACCGGGTCGAACCCGGCCGTACGGATCAGCCGCTCGACGGCGTCCGCGGCACGCTCGTCGTCGCCGGCGTAGAACAGCGCGGCCCGCTGCGGTGTCCGGTTCGCGTTCGCTGCCAGGGCCTCCGCCGCGAGGGTGCCGAAGGCCTTGGCGTAGTGGGCGTCTGCGGGCAGCAGGGCGGCGACGACCGATCCGGCCGACTGCGCGGCGGGCAGCGACCGCACCATCCGGCCCTGCTCGTCGAAGGCGATCGGGTTCGACGGGTCGATCACGACCTTGCCCGCGAGCCGGGAGGAGACCTGCGGGAGCAGCTCCCTCATGGTGTCGAGCCAGACGGCGAACACGACGGTGTCGGCCTCGGTGATCGCGTCCTCGACGGAGGCCGCGTGCGCGAGCGGTCCGAGCCGGTCCGCCAGCTGCTCGGCGCCTGCCGGGCTCTTGGCGGCCAGGACGACGGTCTCGCCCCCGGCGACCAGGTGCCGGGCGACAGCGCTCCCGATGTTGCCGACGCCGACGATTGCGGTGGTCATCTCCGGTCTTCCTTCCGTTGGTGCGGGATCGCACGTGGAATCAGGAGTTCCTCGGATGCCCCGCGGGCTGTCAGTCGGCAACCCGAATGCCCGAAGGGTTCGACCCGTACGGGACGTACGGCGTCGGCGTCGGCATCGGCATCGGCATCGGCATCGGCCGGAAGTCGGAAGTCGGGCAGCCCTGGGACGAGGCAGGGCGGACAGCGCCTGAGCCGCTCCGGGGCTTTCGGCCTGCCGGGGTGGTTCGCCGGTTCACGGGCCCAGAACGGGAAAGTCGGCCTCGGCCCAAAGGGCTCGGACAGCGGCCGCCGTGTCCTCGGCGGGGCCGTCCTCCGTGCTCCATATCCTGATCCCGGCCTGGGCGGTGGCGTCACCGACCGACGGCCAGCCCGGGTCCCCGGTGGCGGCGAAGTCGGCCCACGCGCGCACCATGCGGCGTGCCAGTCCGTGGTCCGCGGGTGTGGGTGCGCCGCCGATGAGGAAAGCCAGGCAGTCGGTGTCGAGGTTGCCGAAGGCGAAGGGGATGTCCGCACAGTGCCAGGCCCGCACCACCCCGCTCGGGCCGGTGCGGCGACGGTCGAAACGCGCGAGGAACGCCCGGCCGCCGGCGCGGGCGTGATGCTCGACGAGTCGGTTGCTGTACTCGCCGAACAGGAGGTCCCCGAAGACGGCGAGGTAGACGTCGAGCACCGGGGCGTGGGGCATCGCGGCGCGGTAGCCGGCCACCAGGCCGTCTGGGAGGTGGAAGTCCTCGGCGAAGACGCCCAGTTGCTCATCGGTGGTGACCTTCGCGCTGCTGCCGACGGCGTCGAGTAGCCAGTACTCCTCCGTGGTGTGGCAGACCAGCAGGTCCACGTCCCGGGCCGCACCGGACGCCATCCCCGTGAGGGGGTCGGTGGGCAGTACGTCGCCGTCGAGGACGGGGGCGTAGAGGACGGGGTCGTAGTGGCGGGGTCCGGAGGCGGGGTCACGGCGGTAGGCGTCGACCACCGTGTCGGAGGCGGTGACCAGGGCCTGCGGAGTCGCGGATGCCAGACCCTCGGGTGTGGCGGGGCAGCCGGCTGCCTCGGCGATCTCACGGGTGGTCGCCGCAGCGGTTTCGGGCGTGTGGCAAGGGCTGGCGGCGCTGTGGGCGATGGCACGGTGGAACAGGCCGCGGGCGCGATCCATCACCATGAGGCAGGCGATCGAGGCGGCTCCCGAGGACTGGCCGGCGACCGTGACACTGTCGGGATCGCCACCGAAGGCGGCGATGTTCTCCCGAACCCAGCGCAGGGCCGCGACCTGGTCGAGCAGGCCCCGGTTGTCCGGGTGGGCGGCTGCGTCGGCGGCGGGGACGTGGCCGAACCCTTCGAAGCCGAGCCGGTAGTTGAGGGTGACCACGACCAGTCCGGCGCCGGCCAGGACGGTTCCGTCGAAGTCGGGTTGGGCCGAGGACCCGAAGGTGTAGGCCCCGCCGTGAATCCAGACCAGGACGGGCAGGCGGCCGCCCTCAACAGCCGGGGTCCATATGTTGACGGTGAGGATGTCCTCGTCACCGGGCGACCACACGGGCGCGCCGGGCAGCTCCGCCGACTGCGGAGCGACCGGGCCGAAGGCCGTGCAGTCCCGCACGCCGCTCCATGCCGGTGCCGGGGCGGGCTCCCGGAACCGGTTGGCACCGAACGGCGGGGCGGCATAGGGGATGCCGAGGACGGCGACGACGTCGGCGGAGGCCCGAAATCCTTGTACCGAACCGTTCTTCGTCATGAAGGTGTTCATCGAAAGCCTCTCAGTACGCACCGGACAGCCGCGGAGGGGAGGCTTCAGCTTTGCACCGCGCGGCACCCGAGGACCAACACCAAGATCATCACGATTGACGCACCGGTGATGTCAATTCCCGCTGCCGGCCGGTCTGCGGTACCCCGGCTCGTGAACCCGGCCCGGCGGGTCAGTGGCGGCGGCCCGGACGGCGGCGGGTGACGGGCTCGCGGGGGCGGGTCGGGTCCTCGGACGGGGGCGGTGTGCCGTCCTGGCGCAGGGCCAGGCCCACGCCGACGGCGGCCGTGGCCAGGCCCAGCACGGCGAGCGGGCGGGACCACTCGCCCGCCGTGGTGGGGGCGAAGGCGGGCGGCAGGACCAGCAGCGCGGCGGCGAGGGCGGCGGCCGCGGCGCCGGGGCGGATGCTCGGGTGCCGGGGGCCGAGCGCGTCGAGCAGCAGCAGGTGGCCGGCGAGCAGGACGGTCACCGCGAGCGCCCGCCACCAGGTCGGCTCGCCGAGGGAGGCGAGCAGGACGGATCCGGCGGCCAGGAGGGTGGTGCGGGCCGCGGACAGCCGGGCGCGCCAGGTCACCGGGGCCGGGCCGTCCGGGGCGGGGACGGCGGCCCACAGCGCGCCGACGGCGACCGGCAGGAGGCAGACCGGCCCCAGCCGGTCGGTGAGCGTACCGGTTCCGGTGCCCGCCGCGGCCAGGGCGAGGGCGGTGCCGGTGCCACGCAGGGCGGCGCGTTCCAGGCGCGGGGCCCAGCCGGTGCGGTGGGCGGCCGTACGGGGTCGGCGGGCCGTCCCGGCGAGCGTGCGGGCCGGGCGCCTCGCCGGACGTGTCGTCGGGCCGGGCGTCGGGGCAGTCGTCGGACCGGCCGTCGGGGCGGTCATCGGACCGGCCGTCGGACCTGCCGTCGGGGCGGTCATCGGGCGGCTCCCGTCATCCGGCGGCGCAGCAGCGGTGCGAGGGCCAGGTCCAGGGTCTCGCCGGGCGTGTGGCGGACCACGGGGACACCCCGCCCGCGCAGGGTGGCGCGCATCGCCTCGCGTTCGGCACGCCACAGCCGCAGCGCGAGGGCGTCGGTCTCGTCCTCGGGGCGGGCCGTCGGCTCCCCCGCCGGGATCTCGACCACGACGAGCGGGTTGCCGCGTTCGCGGACCTGGCCGAGGACGTCGAGGATGCGCTGGTCGGCGAGCGGTGTGAAGGCGTAGACGAGGGCGTGGCCGGGCATCGCCGCGAGCGGCAGGGCGGGCAGCGGGCCGCGCGGGGGGCGGTCCTGACGGACCTCCAGCACGCTCTCGACGATGCGGTAGAGCTGCCGGTCGCCGGTGGCGGCGGTGAGCAGGCGCAGGCGCCCGCCGACCGCGACCAGGCCGATCCGGTCGTGCCGGCGCAGGTAGGCGCGGGTCAGTCCGGTGGCGGCGCGCAGGGTCTCGTCCAGGCTGCGCTTTCCGGTGGCGGCGTCGATGTAGTCGGCGAGCGTGTCCAGCAGGACGACCGCGTCGGCGGCGCGTTCGGCGGCGAACTGGTTGATCTGGACGGCGTCGCGGCGGGTCGTGGACGGCCAGTGGATCCGCCGCTGCCGCTCGCCGGGCACGTACGGGCGGACGCCGACGACCTCGATGCCGGTGCCCTCCTGGGCGGTGGTGTGCTCGCCGATCCGTTCGGGCAGGCGGACCGGGACGGGGGTGAGGCGGGAGGCCTCCGGGACGGGGAAGACGTCGACCGTGCCGAGGTCGGTACGGACGGTGCGGCGGGTCAGGCCGCGGGCGTCCGGCACGTCGAGGTCGACGACCCCCAGGTGCCGGCGGCCCCAGGCCTCGGCGCGGAACACGAGGTCGACGCCGGTGGGGGTGACGGTCAGCGCGTCCAGGCTGAGGCCGGGGCCGAGCGCCACGGCCGGCTCGGGCGGGCCGATCCGGCCGTCGTGCCGCACGGTGACGTGCACGGCGACGGGCTCGCCCTCGAAGCAGCGCTGCGGCCGGACGGTGCTCTCGGCGGACAGCCGGGTGGGACGGCTGCGCCCGGGGGCCGCCAGGGCGAGCAGGACCGCCGCGAAGGCGGCCGGGGCGAGCAGCCAGGCGTGGCCGGTGACCAGGGCGGCGACGGCCGCGACGGTGGCCACCGTGAGCAGGCGCAGGGTCTGCTCGCCGGGCCGCCAGTGCGGTGGCGGCGGGCTGTCGGGCAGGCCGGCGGCGGTGGCCCGGACGCTGCGGGCGACGGCCAGTGCCCGGGCGCGGCGGGCGAACCGGTCGGTGCCGTCGCCGACCGGGGGCTGTGCGGTGGCCGTGCCCGGGCCCGTGCCCGGGCCCGTGCCCTGGTCCGGCTCCGGGCTCTGGTCCGGGTCCGGGCTCGGCGCGTGGCCCGCGCCCGGCGCGCGGTTCACGCCGTCACCGTGCGGGGCAGCGTCCGCGGTGCCGGGACGGAGGCGACCAGCCGCGCCAGCACGTCGTCCGCCTCGATCTGGCGGACCCACAGTTCCGGCTTGAGCGTGATGCGGTGGGCCAGGGCCGGTCCGGCGAGCGCCTTGACGTCCTCGGGGGTCAGGTAGTCGCGGCCCTCCAGCATGGCGTGGGCGCGGGCGAGCTGGATCAGCGCCAGGCCGCCGCGGGGCGAGGCGCCGACCTGGATCTGCTGGTCGTTGCGGGTGGCGTCGACGAGGGCGATGACGTAGTCGACCAGGTCGTCGTCGACCTCGACCCGTTCCACCGCCGCCCGCAGGGCGAGCAGTTCCGCCGGTCCGGCCACGGTCTCCAGGACCGGTTCGGGGGCCGCCCGGTCGATCCTGGCGCGCAGCATCGCCGCCTCCGTGGCGGTGGGGAGGTAGCCCATGCGCACGCGCAGCAGGAAGCGGTCGAGCTGGGCCTCGGGCAGCGAGTAGGTGCCCTCGTACTCGATCGGGTTGGCGGTGGCGATGACCAGGAAGGGGTCCGGCAGGCGGCGGGTGGCTCCGTCGACGGAGACCTGGCCCTCGGCCATCGCCTCCAGGAGGGCGGCCTGGGTCTTGGGCGGGGTGCGGTTGATCTCGTCGGCGAGCAGCAGTTGGGTGAACAGCGGGCCGGGCCGGAACACCATCTCGCCGGTGTTGCGGTCGTAGAAGGGCGCGCCGGTGACGTCCGAGGGCAGCAGGTCGGGGGTGAACTGGATCCGGCGGAAGTCCAGGCCGAGGGTGGTCGCGAAGGAGCGGGCCAGCAGGGTCTTCCCGAGCCCGGGCAGGTCCTCGATCAGGACGTGCCCGCCGGCGAGGGCGCCGAGCATGACCAGGCGCAGGGCCTCGGGCTTGCCGACCACGGCCCGTCCGATCTCCGCGATCACCGCGCGGGCCCGCTCGCCGGCCTGCTGCGGGGTCAGCGGCGCGGTCAGCGGAGGGGTTGCCGCCGGGGTCGCCGGGCCGGCTCCCGGGACGGCGTCCGCGGTGCCTGCCGGCGCGCCCGGGTCGGCGGAGTGGGCGGGACGGCGGGGGCTGGTGGAGAGGTCGGACATGACGCTCCTGCGGAAACGATTCGGTCAGTGGTCAGTGGTCAGTGGTCGAGGGCCGTAGCGGTGGTGACGGTGGCGGTGACGGTGATGGCGGTGCCGGGTGGCAAGGGCGGAGGGCCAGGCCTCCCCGGAACGCGGCGGGTCACAGGGAGTCGAGCCGGTCCACCAGCTCGCGCAGGACCGCGGCCGGGACGGGCCCGGTCGGGGTGGGCGCCAACGGGTCGATCCACGGCCACAGTCGGGGCCCGAGGAGTTCGGCCGCCCGGTCGCGGTCGGCCGACAGGTCCAGGCCGTGGACCTCCGACAGCCGTACCGCGTACAGCCGTTGGAGGCGGAAGCGCAGCGGCGCCGCGTCCCCCTTCGGGTCGAGGCCCTGGCGGACCGTCCAGCGCCAGTCGCCGAGGCCGGGCTCGTACGCCTCCATCTGCCGAGGCCTGCGGCGCAGGGAGCCGATCCCGACGTCCGCCCCGGCCACCCGGCGCGCGACCAGCAGGGCGACGACGGCCAGCAGCACCGCGCCGGCGCCCGCCCCGGGCCACCCGCCGACCAGCGCGAACAGCACCTCGGCGAGGACGGCGGGCACGGCCAGCTCGATCAGGCTGTGGCGCACCGATCCCGGCCGGGCGAGCCCGTGCTCCTGCCCGCCGGCGGGCGCGGTGTCCCGGGGCGTGGTGTCCCGGGGCGTGGTGTCCCGGGGCGTGGCGGCGCTCATCGGTGCCCTCCCTTGGTGTGCGCTCCCGTGGCCGCCGTCGCCGTCGCCGCCGTCGCCTCGGTGGCTGCCGTGGCCGCCGTCGCCTCCGGCGCTCCCGGTGGTGCGGCGTCCGCGAGCCGGGCCGCGATGGCGTCCAGGGCCGCCCGGGCCCGGCGCACCTGCGCGTCGTCCATCGGGTGGGTCGAGTACCGCGCCTCGCGGAACAGCGCGGTGAGCTCCCGGGCCCCGACGGCGTCCACCCGCTCGTCGGACAGGACGCGCCCGAGCAGCTCCGTCGGGCTCTCCCACGCGTGCCGGGGCAGGCCGGAGGCGGCCAGGGAGCCCTCCATCGCCGCGTAGCAGGCGATCACCGCCGCCCGGGCGTCCGCTCCCGTGAGGGCCCTGCGGCCGGAGTCGACGGCCTCGGCGAGGACGGTCTCCGGGCTCTCGGCCATGGGCGCGGCGGGCAGCACCTCGGACAGTTCCTCCTCCCGGCGCCTCAGCCGGCGCAGCCGGAGCAGGAGGACGACACCGAGGACGACGGCGGCCACCACCGCCAGGACGAGCAGTGCGACGAACACCACCCCGAGCCCCCCGCCGACCTCCGCCGGGACCGCCGGCGGCGGGGGCGAGGGCTCGGCCGTGGGGCTGGGGAGGGCAATCCGCATCGGCGGCTGGGGCGGGGCCGGGTCCGCGGCCCGGCTGCGCAGGACCAGCAGCAGGACCGGCACCGCGGCGGCGGCCGGCGGCAGCAGGAGCATCGCCGCCTCCCGGAGGCGGTCGGCCCGGGGCGTCGGCCCGTCGAGGTGCCGGACCTCCTCGCGGTAGCGCATCGCGAACCGGCCGACCAGCGCGGCCCAGCCGAGCCCGAGCAGCACCACGAACCCGAGGGAGCCCACCGGCCCGGTCGCCGCCGTGCCCAGGAGCCCGCCGTCGGGGCGCAGCGCCGCGGCGGCGAGCAGCAGCCCGACGACGACCAGCAGCACCCCGGCCGACCGGCCCCACCGCCCGCGCCCACCCGACGGTGGCCCAGCGCTCATACGAACCCCCCGGCTCCCCGCGCGCGACGGCGCGCGGCCTGCAGCGTCGCACACCGACCATCGCGGTGTCACCTACCGTCCCGGGCGCCCCTCCCGCCCCTGCCGCCGCCCGCTCAGAGCCGCATCAACCCGGCGGCCGTCGGCCGGAATCCGCACTGCCCGTAGAAGGACTCCAGGTGCGGCTCGTAGTCGACGTGCAACCACTCGGCGCCGCGCGCCCTCGCCTCGTCGGCCGCCGCCCGCACCAGCCGGATCCCGAGCCCGCGCCGGCGCTCGTCCGGGTGCACCGTCGTGTCCAGGACGAAGGCATGCGCGCCGCCGTCACCGACGACGTTGACGAATCCGACCAGCCGGCCGTCCCTGCGCGCGGCGACCCAGATCAGGCTGCGGGCCGGCACCGGCGCGAACGAGGTCGGCCGTGCGCGACGGCGGCCGCGGCTTCGACGAGGGCCCGCTGGCCCGGCGTGGCCCGGCGGGTCCTCGTCTGGTCCACGAAGCGGCCCAGCTCTGCCCGGATGGTGGCGGAGTCCAGAGACCGGACAGCGGGCAGGATTACCTCGATGACGTGACACGCCTGATCGAGCCGATCGAGGCCGGCCATGGCTGTGGCCTGACGGATCGTGAAGCGAGTACGGGAGTTGCCGTCCGGCGGGACCGCGGGGTCGCGCTCGAGTTCGATGGCGAACAGGTCGGCGGCCTGCTCGAAGCGGCGGAGGCTGACCAGGCACGACGCCTCGATGAGGCGCGGGCTCCCGTTCTCGATGCGTGGACCCCAACGGGCTCCGCACCGGTTGTCCTCGTGGGCGTGGCCCCGCGACCGCTCCAGGGCTTCACGGCAGGCCTGGTAGTCGCCGAGGGACGCATGCCCCTGGGCTTCGCGCCGCGCGGCGTGAGCACGGATCAGTGGCGTTGCCGCCGCCTGGCCGGCGGCCTGTCCGGCCAGGCGGATCGCGGCGGCGGCGTCGCCGCGGTGCTCGGCCATGGACGCCTTGCGGACGAGCGCGTAGGCGGCCATTGTCTCGTCGCCGCCGTTCGCACCCCAGCGGACCGCGAGATCGGTCCAGCGCAATGCCTCGGCGACGTTGCCCGCCTCCTGCGCCATCCAGCCCGTGTACTCGGCGAATCCCGATGCCAGCAGCCAGATTTCGTGGCGTTCGTCGGCTCCGGCTCCGGCCTGGGAAGCGGTGTCGGTCAGGATCCGCGCAATGGACCGCAGCGAGGCCTCCACGAATCGGGGACCGGTGGATCTGCCGATGTCCTTCAGGTCCTCCAGGATCCGCCGGTACCCGGCGACGAGGGAGTCGACCTCGACGGGGCGCTCCGCCGGTACGCCGCGGCGCGCGGTTTCGGCGCGTTCGATGAGTACGCCGTCGGCGTCGCACGCCGCGTCGCATGCCGCGGCGACAGCCGGCGTCGGGTTGCGGCGCCCGCTCTCCAGGTTGCAGATCTGCCCTTCGGAGACGCTCGCGCGCCGCGCGAGCTCGCGCACGGTCCATCCCCGCTGCGCTCGGAGCCTGGCCAGTTCGACGCCGAAGTCCCCCATAGCAGCCAGGGTAGGAGTCGACGCCCTCGCGGGGCAACGGCGGCGCGGGCTTCCGATCGCTATTCAATTCGCGCTGAATATGCGTCAAACTCCTTGCCCTGCGGTTACGGTACGTGCGAACCCCGTCATCAGGGTGGCCCGGAAAGGGGCGACGACCATGCCGCGCGTGTTCCTCAGTTTCCGCAAAGCAGACTCACGGTGGATGCGGAATCTCCTCTACCGATCCCTGGCCGACCGGTTCGGATCCGGCGAGATCTTCAAGTCGGGCGGGTCGATCCCGGCGGGTGCCGACTTCGCCGAGATCCTGCGGCGTCAGGCCGCCGAGTGCGAGCTGATGCTTGTGCTCATCGGACCGGCGTGGCTCGACATCCGTGACGACGACGGGACGCGGCGCATCGATCGGGCCCACGACTGGGTCCGCGTGGAGATCAGAACGGCCCTGAAGGCGGGAAACCGGGTCGTCCCCGTCCTCCTGGGGGATGCGGCCATGCTGCCCGAGGCGTCTGAGCTGCCGTCCGAGATCGCAGGTCTCGCGGGGCTGCAGTTCCTCCGCGTTTCGGAGACCCACCTGACGGACGAGCTCGAGCGCCTGTGCGCCGACATGACGGCTCTCCTGCCCGATCTCGGGAGCAGGTCGGCGTCGCCCGCGGCTGCGCCCGCCGCCGAACCGACGGTGACCATGACGGCGCGTGCGTCCGACGGCGGCAGCGTCTACCAGGCGGCCCGCGACCAGACGATCAACCCGGCATAGGGGTGGGGAGTTGAAGAAACTCGAAGCCGGAGATCCTCGGCAGATCGGACCGTACACGCTACTCGGACGAGCGGGCACGATCAGTGCCGGTGAGACCTTCGTGGGGCGCTCGGCCGATGGGCGGGTCGTCGCGGTGACGGTGGTACGGCCCGAGGTGGCCGCGGTGCCGGAGTTCCGGGAGCGGTTCCGAGCCGGTGTCGCGGCGGGCCGGTCGGTGTCCGGGGACTTCATCCTGCCTGTCACGGACGCCGACCCGGACGCGCCGTCCCCCTGGTCGGCGACCGCGACCGTTCCGGGACTGCCTCTTCGGCAGGCTGTGGACCGGTACGGCCGGCTGCCGGATCCGGCCTTGCGACGGCTCGCCGCCGACCTGGGCACGGCGCTGGCCCGAATCCACGCGGCCGGGCTGGTCCATGGCGATGTGGGACCGGACTCGGTGCTGCTGGCGGCGGACGGACCCCACATCGCCGCGTTCGGGATCGCCGCGACCGCTGAGGCCGCCGGGTCACCGATGCGCGACATGTCCGACCTGGGCGCGACCGTGGTGTTCGCTGCCTCGGGACGCGGGCCCGCCTGGGTAGGTGGGTCCGAGGATCTGCGGACGCGTGTCGCCGAATTGGAGACGGTGACGGCCGTCCTGCCCCCGTCACTGCGCGAGGTGATCGGCGGCTGCCTGTACCCGGATCCGTCGACCAGGCCCAGCGCGGGACAACTCGTCGACTACCTGAATCGTCAGGGCGTGCCGGATCCCGAAGGCAGCTGGCTGCCTTCGGCGTTGGCCGCCGATATCGCCGAACTCGCCGCCACGACCTCGATGCCGTCGAGCGCGGCCGGCGGCGCGATCAGCCGCCGGAAGCTGATCCTCGGCCTGGCCGGCGGCGCGGTCCTGATCGGCGGCGCGGCCGCGATCCTGTCCTCCGGGGACTCGTCACCGGCACCGAGTGGCCGGACCGGTGGATTCCCGCCTCCGGAACCGCCGGGTTCACCATCGGGCGTGTCTCCGACACCGACAGTGTCACCGTCGTCCTCGGACGGACCGACCCCGAGCGTCCTGTCCGGGCCGGACGCGACCAAGGCATGGACGACCGTCGGGCAGAACAAGCTGACGTGCCTTGAAGCGTCCGACAAGGTGGTCATGGTGGTCACGGACAAGTCCACGGCCTTTCTGGACACCTCGACGGGCAAGAACGTGTTCCCCTCGCTGAACTCCGCGAACACGTTCGGGTCGAGCGATATGAAGTCCCCGACGGCATACGCGGCCGGGGTCTTCTACTACCTCTGCGAGACACCGAACGCATTCAACCTGCTGGCCGCGGTCGACGCCACCACCGGAGAGGTGAAGTGGGCGACCTCCATGGCCATGACCGATTCCGGTGGCGGTGCCGATGCCGAGTACTACCTCGCGTCTCTTGTGGCGGTCAGCGGGAACACCGTGTACGTGTGCGGGACCGTGCACTCCCACTCGTCCTTGGATTCGGGTCAGACGACCGGCTACATCCGGGCGTTCGACGGCGCGACCGGCAAGGGACTGTGGAGGGTCAAGGGCACGGACATCAACAACGTGCTGGTACCCCCGACGGGCCCGTACCTGCTGGCGGCTTCGGGCACCCCGTCCGACAAGTCCGGCCAGGTCCAGATGATCGACACCGGAAAGGAGGGTGCCCGCGGCTGGAAGATACCCGTTGCGGACACCGCCTCCTACTTCGAGGCCGGCTGGCCGGTGACGTGCCATGCCGCCGGGCTGTTCGTTTTCGCCGGCGCCGGCGACACGCTGCTCGCGGTCGACGCGGCGACCGGCACGGAGAAGTGGCATCAGCGGTTCAAAGCGAAGAACGGGGACCAGATCCGGATCGGCGCCCCTTTCGCGAGCCCGGACGGCGCAACGGTC
Organism: Kitasatospora sp. NPDC056446; assembly: GCF_042796115.1. NCBI lineage: Bacteria > Bacillati > Actinomycetota > Actinomycetes > Kitasatosporales > Streptomycetaceae > Kitasatospora > Kitasatospora sp. NPDC056446. Next base: position 115,302 of record NZ_JBHTRF010000004.1, read on the forward strand.
TACCTACCGGCGGGCAGCGATCTGGCAGCCTTCGCCTCTGCCGACGGGACCGTCAAGTGGATGGCCACGCTCACCGGAGCCGGCGCGCTGGGCATGGCCAACCAGTTCAACGCCTCCCTCAGAGTCGGCGGCGGGGAGGCGCGTTGTTCGGCCGACACCGTCTTCGTCACCGACACGGCGAAGACGCTCTGGGCCATCGACGCGGCGACGGGCAAGGCCCGGTGGAGGTACGACGACCCGGGGCAGCCGGACGTCGGGTTCAAGTGGACCGTCGCCGGCGACCGTGTGTTCGTCGCCTCCAACCTGACGTTGACCGCGATCCCGATCCACGGACAGTAGTCGGCAAGGGGGAGGCATGGAGACGGGCTCGGACATGACCATCACCAAGGACGGCGCGCCATGACCGAGCCGGACGACGTCACGCCATCCAGCGGCCAACCGGCCTGGCAGCCGATGAAGTTCGAGGGAACTGCGACCGGCGGCGGCAGTGTCTTCCAGGCCGGCCGGGACATGACCATCATCCGTAAGCCCGACGGGCCGCGCCGCAGCCGACCCGGTCCGGACGCCCGAGGGATGCGGTGTCCGTATCCGGGGTTGATGCCGTTCGCCGCCGAGTACAAGGACTGGTTCTACGGCCGGGACCAGATGGTCCACACGGTCGTCGAGCGGTTGGACGCCCGGGTACGCGAGGGCGGACCGCTGATGCTGATCGGCCCGTCGGGCTCGGGGAAGTCCTCCCTTATCGCGGCCGGGGTGCTGCCTGCCCTGGATGACGGCCGACTGCCCGTGGCGGGATCGAGCGGCTGGCCGCGGTTGACGCTGACCCCGACGGCGTCCCCCGCCCTGGCGCTGGCGGTCGCCGCAGGGCTCGACACCGAGGATCCCCGGCGCCTGGCGGAACTCTGGCGGTCCGATCCCTCGCGGTGCGTGACGGATCTGCGCAAGCTGACCGGCGTCGACGCGACGGCACCGGCCGCCGAGCGTCACGCGGTCGGCCTGACGGTGGTGGTCGACCAGTTCGAGGAGGTCTTCACAGCATGCGCCGACGAGGCCGAGCGACAGTGGTTCATCGAGGTCCTGGACCGGCTGGCCAGGCCCGCGGGCGGTGCGGCGGTGGTACTGAGCCTCCGCGCCGACTTCTACGCCGCGTGCACGGCCTATCCGCAGCTACGCGCGGCGTTGCAGGGCGGGGCGGTGCTGCTGGACCCGATGACCGAGCGCGAACTCAAGGAGGCGATCCGCCTTCCCGCCGAGGACGTGGAGCTCGAGGTCGAGGACGGCCTGGTCGAGGTGCTGCTGGCCGACCTGGGGGCGGTCGGAGGGCCGGCGGGTACGGGCACCGCGGGCCGGCTGCCGCTGCTGGCACACGCGCTGCGGGCGACGTGGCAGCAGCGCAGCGGCCATCGGTTGACCGTGGACGGATACCGGGTCACCGGTGGGATCCAGCGCGCCCTCGCCAACACGGCGGACCGGCTGTTCGACGCGCTGCTGCCACCGTGCCGTGACGCGGCGAGGTGGGTGTTCCTGCGGCTCGTCATTCTGGGACGGGACGCCGATGACACCCGCCGCCGCGTCCGGTACGACGACCTCCTGCGGCACGCGCCGGATCCGGAGGCGGCCAAGGCGGTCGTGGACGACTTCACCCGTGGTCGGCTGCTGACCCGTGACCAGGACGCGGTGACGATCACCCACGAGGTGCTGATCCGCGCCTGGCCGCGGCTGCGGGAGTGGATCGAGCAGGACCGGGACGGCAACCTGGTCCGGCAGGACCTGGAAGAGGCGGCCGCCGCCTGGGAGCAGGCCGGCAGGGAGCCGGGCGCGCTGTACCGCGGCAACCGCCTGGAGATCGCCTCGGCTTGGGCCGAGAGGCACGGGCCGGACCTCAGCGGCGCGGCCGCCGCGTTCCTGGCCACCGCCCGGCGTCAGCAGCGGCGTGGGCAGCGGCTCCGGCGGTCCGCCGTCGCGGCCATCACGGCGCTGGCCGTCGTCGCCTCGACGGCCGCGGGCTTCGCATTCGTGCAGAACACCCGAGCCGTGGAAGCCCGCGACCGGGCCATCACCGCCGCCGTCGCCTCGGCGTCCTTGCAGCTGGCGCCCACCAACCCCTCACTGTCCGCACAGCTCGCCCTGGTCGCCTACCGCATGGAGCCGACCCCGCGGGCGGCCTCCCGGCTGATCACCACCGAGAACACACCCCTGGACATCCGGCTGCCCGGCTCGAAGGGCTCGGTCTACACCGCGGCCTACAGCCCCGACGGGCACACGCTGGCCATCGGATACGTCTATCAGAACACCGTCCGGCTGTGGAACGTCTCGGACCCAAGCCATCCGGTGGCGCTGGGCGCGCCTCTACCCGAAGACTCTTCCGTCGACTCGATCCTGGCCGTGGCGTTCAGTCCGGACGGCCACACCCTGGCTGTCGGCGGCCATGCCAACCACCGGGGTGACGACGGCTCCGGCGGATTCGTCGACCTGTGGAACCTGACCAGCCCGAGCCACCCGGTCCTGTTGGGCCGGCCGACGAGCCCCGGCGTGGACCCTTTGGACTCATTCAGTTCCATCCAATCGCTGGCGTTCACCCCCGACGGCCGCACCCTGGCCGGCGGACGGTCCACCGGAGTCGTGAGCCTGTGGAACGTCACCCGCCCTGAAGATGCCACCGCAATCGGCCGGCCTCTCGAAACCTGCTTCCCCTTCGGCTCCTTGGCGTTCAGCCCCGACGGCCGCACACTCGCGACAGCCTGCCAGGACGACAGCAACACCATCAGCCTGTGGAACACCACCGATCCGAACCAGCCGACCCTCCGGGGGCAACCCCTGAACGTCGGCGCCAAGGTCGAGTCGGTGGCGTTCAGCCCCGACGGCCACACCCTTGCCGCCGGGGCCGAGGACTTCGACGTCCACGTGTGGAACGTCACCGACCCGGAGCACCCCGCTCCGTTGGGCAAACCACTGACGGGACCCGCCCAGGCCGTGATGTCGGTGGCGTTCAGCCCCGACGGCCACCTCCTGGCCGCCGGCGGCGCCGACCACGCGGTCCACCTGTGGAACGTCACCGACCCCACCGACATCGCCCCGCTGCGGCCGCTGGTCGGCGGCGGCAGCAGCGTCAACGCCGTGGCGTTCAGCCCGGACAGCCGCACCCTGGCCGCCGGGAACAGCGACGGGAACGTGGATCTGTGGAACCTGCCGCCGACCCAGCTGATCGGCGCGGGCGGCCCTTTGACTTCGGTCGCGTTCAGCCCGGACGGCCGCACCCTGGCCGCCGGGAACGCCAACCGGACCGTCAGTCTGTGGAACACCGCCGACCCCGGCCACCCCGCGTCCAGAGGCCGGCCGTTGACCGGCCCCACCGAGTCGGTCACCGCGGTGACGTTCAGCCCCGACGGCCGCACGCTGGCCGCCGGCGACAGCGGCGGCGGCGTCACCCTGTGGAACACCGCCGACCCCAACCACCCCGCTTCCCTCGGGCAGCCGCTCACCGGGGCCAACGGACAGGTCTTCTCCCTGGCGTTCAGCCCGGACGGCCATACGCTGGCCGCGGCCGGCGACAAGTACCTGTCCGGCGGCATCGCACTCTGGGACGTCACCGACCCCGCGAAGCCCAGGCCCGTAGGCGGCATCGATAACGATCACACGAGATCCGTCCAGTCCATCGCCTTCAGCCCGGACGGCCGCGTGCTGGCGACGGGCGGCGACACCAGCACCCAGGAGGTCGGGTTGTGGACCACGAAGCCCGGCCAGAAGGTCCGCATAGGCCAGCCGCTACCCCAACCCGCCGGCACCAGCACCTGGGTGGCGTTCAGCCCTGACGGCAAAACCCTGGCCACCGGAAACAGCAGCGGCATCATCACCCTGTGGAACAGCACCGACCCCAACCACCTCACCCCCAGAGGCCGGCCCCTGACCATGCCAGGCGGCAGCCTCTGGTCGGTCGCGTTCAGCCCCGACGGCAAGACCCTCGCCGCCTCCGGTCACACCAGCGTGGGCACCATCAAGCTGTGGGACATCACCGATCCCGACCGCCCGGACGCCATCGGCGAACCGCTGACCGTCGCCACCGGACCGGTGTCCGTGCTCGCGTTCAGCCCGGACGGCCACACCCTGGCCGCCGCCACCGACGACGGAGTGGCCACCGTCTGGGACCTGAACGTCGAGGCCGCGATCCACAACATCTGCGCCAACAGTGCGGGCGCCCTGAACAGCCAGAACTGGAGCCCCTACGTTCCGATCGTCGGATACACGCCACCATGCCCTCAGGCATGACCGTCGCGACACGCGAAGGCCCCGCCCCTCACTTCGCCCCCGCTCACAGGTGTGCGGTAGGGGCGCACCCGGGAAGTGAGGAGTCATGGACACAACACCACGCACCGCCCGTCGCGTTCTGGTCTCCGGCGCGAGCATCGCGGGTCCCGCGCTCGCGTACTGGCTCGACCGGTACGGCTTCGAGGTGACCGTCGTCGAGAAAGCCGCAGCCGTCCGCGGGGGCGGCTACGCCGTGGACATCCGCGGCACCGCCCGTGAGGTCGTGGGGCGGATGGGGCTGCTGTCGCGCCTGCGCGCCGCCCACGTCGACAGCCGGCGGATCACCTTCGTCGACACCGCCGGACGGACCGTCGGCTCGCTGCGCCCCGAGCAGATGACCGGCGGCCAGAGCGGCCTCGACCTGGAGGTCCGGCGCGGCGATCTGGCCGACGCCCTCCAGGAACCACTGGACGGCCGGGTGGAGTTCCTCTTCGAGGACTCCATCGCCGCGCTGGACGACGACGGGGACGCCGTCCACGTGGTGTTCGACAGCGGCGCCCGCCGCAGCTTCGACCTGGTGCTCGGCGCGGACGGGCTGCACTCGAACACCCGCCGGCTGGTCTTCGGCCCCGAGGAGCCCTTCCACCGCTACCTCGGGCAGGTGTTCGCCGGCTTCACCCTCCCGAACGAGTTCGGCCTCTCCCACGAGGCCGTCATCTGGAACGACGTCGGGCGCAGCGCGATCCTCTACGCGTACGAGCCCGTCGGCCGCATCCACGGCTTCCTCATCTTCACCCGCGACGTCCCGCCCTTCGAGGCCTTCCGCGATCCGCAGGCGCAGCGCGAGCTGGTCGCCGCCCGCTTCCCGGAGCGGGCGTGGCACGTACCGCGCCTCGTGGAGGCGATGCGGGAGGCCGACGACCTCTTCTTCGACGTCGTCAGCCAGATCCACCTGCCGGCCTGGTCGCGCGGGCGGGTGGCGCTCGCGGGCGACGCCGCGCACGCCACCTCGTTCCTGTCCGGCCAGGGGTCGAGCGTCGCGCTGGTCGGCGCGTACGTCCTGGCGGGCGAGCTGGCGACACACGCCGACCACACCGCCGCCTTCGCGGCCTACGAGCGCCGGATGCGTCCCTTCGCCGAGCGCAACCAGGCACTGGCCACCGGTGGCAACTCCACGGTGACGCCCACGACGCGGGAGCGGTTGGAGGCCCGCAACGCCCTGCTGCGCGATCCGGAGGCCGGCACGAGGGAGTTGGCGACGGCGGGCGCGCAGCAGGGCCGGGCCGCGCACTCGGATCTGCTGCTGCCGGACTACGCCGCCGCACTGTGACGCCCCGGCCCGGCCCGCCGACCTGTCCGGCCCGCCGCACGGCGGGGACCGGCCAGGTCTCCGGCTGCCACTCTTTCGGGGAAGGCACGACCGGTGGTTCGGCCACGATCTCGGCCTGACGTGCATGCTTCTGTACTGACCACAGGAGTTCCACCGGAACGAGGGGTACACCATGGGCTATCTGGCCATCAACAGCGCGGGTGAGGACGAGAACAGCGACGACGAGACCTCCCCCGACACGACGGCGGAGGTGCGGAGCCTGGTCAGTGAGGTCGCTCAGCGGGAGGACGTTCCCCAGGACCTGAGGCAGCGCGCCCAGGCGATCGCGGGGAAGTGAGGGCCGGTACGACCCGCGGATCCTCCGCCGCTGTCACTGCGGTCCTGGTGCCCCACGGCTCCAGGACCGCGCCCGCTGCCGGGGGTTCTCCGGCGGTTCTGCTCAGGTCCTTCTCCGTTCCTGCTCAGGTCCTTCTCCGTTCCTGCTCAGGTCCGATGGAGTGCGTAATGCGCGCGAGTGCCCGCCGGGTAGCGGCCGTCCTCTTGCTGATGGTGCCGCTGATCGGCAGTTCCGGTGACGCGAGTGCCACACCCGGGCCGGACGAACCGCCGGTCACGGTGACGCGATCCGCGGCCGCCGTCCCGGGCGAGTACATCGTCACGGTGAAGTCCGCGTTCTCGCCGGAGGCGGTACTGCGCGATCTCGGCGTCAGGCCCCTGTTCACCTACGGCACGGCGCTGCGCGGCTTCGCCGCCCCGCTCACCCCGCTCCAGCTGCGGATGGCGCGCGGTCTGCCCGCGGTCGAGGCGATCGAGGAGAACGCCCGGATGGGCATCGATGCTCCTCCCCCACGGCCCCGGGTCGCCGAGGCCGCCGCCACGACCGTCGAGGCCGCGAGCTGGGGCCTGGACCGGATCGATCAGCGCCACCTTCCGCTCGACGGGCTGTTCACCGTCACCGGGACCGGCGAGGGTGTCACGGCGTACATCGTCGACACCGGCATCGAAACCGGCAACGAGGAGTTCGAAGGGCGGGCCGCCGTGGGGTTCGACGCCATGGACGACGGCCACGACGGCCAGGACTGCCACTCCCACGGCACCCACGTGGCCGGCACCGTCGGCGGCTGGACCTACGGAGTGGCCCGCTCGGTGTCCCTGGTCGCCGTCCGGGTGCTCGACTGCCAGGGGGAGGGCTCCACCGCGGCCTCCCTGGCGGGCCTGGACTGGGTCGCCGCCCACGCCCGACGGCCGGCGGTGCTGAACGCCTCCCTCGGCGGACCGGCCTCCGAGGCTCTCGACGCGGCCGTGAACGCGGTGGCGGACCGGGGTGTGCTGCCCGTCATCTCGGCCGGGAACGACGCCCAGGACGCCTGCGAGGTCTCCCCCGCCCGCGCGCGGAAGGCCCTCACCGTCGGCGCCGTCAACAAGCAGGACCGACAGGCCAGTTTCAGCAACTACGGCCCCTGCCTGTCGCTGTACGCACCCGGCGTCGCCATCGTCTCCGCCAAACTCGGCGGCGGATCCAGCACGCTCAACGGCACCTCCATGGCCGCGCCCCACGTCGCCGGAGCCGCCGCCCTCGTCGAACAGCAGGATCCCCAGGCCACATCCCAGGACGTCCGTGACAGGCTCATCGCCGATTCCACGGAGGACGTGCTCACCCGTCTCGGCCCCGGCTCGCCCGACCGTCTCCTCTACACGGGCGGCCTGTAGCCGGATCCGCGCCCCGCAGGGCGCGGGGCGCGGACGGGCTACGGCTACCGGCTACGGCGCGATGGCGTAGCAGAAGAACCGCCCCTGTCGGAACACGCCGGCGCCGGTGCCGTTGTCCGTCACGGTCACCTGTACGACGGCCGCCAGGTTCGTCCGACACGGCCCGTACGCGCTCGACGCGGTGGTGCCGGAGTAGAAGCCCGCGTTGCCGACCGCGCTCCAGGAGTAGCTGTAACTCCCGCTGCCTCCGGTCGCGTTGGCGTCGCAGGACCAGACGCTGTTGCCCGCGTCGCAGACCACGGTGACGCTCGGCGCCGCGTCCGCCTGGGCGGGGGCGGCGAGCCCGACGGTGGCGAGCGCGAGCAGCGGAGCCGCGAGGACTCCCAGGCGCCTGGTGGAGGACGGGAGCACGGACCTGGTCATCGGACCTCCTGCGTAGGGGTGTTCGGGATGGTCGGCACCAACTGTGCAGCGGGCAAAGGATCTTCACAACCCCGTGTCGGCCACGAGCCGGACGGCCTACGCCAGGTTCATGACGCCCGTGGTAGTCCCGGATCACCAACTCCGGTCACACACAACGGTCATGCACGCCGTCTTGACGCCGGGGCGAGATCTCTCCTTCCCCCGGCACCGTCCGCGACCGTACGGTGGGGCCGTTCGTTCCCGACGACCTCGGATCCGATCTGTAGGAGTGCCCATCATGACGCCCGAAACAGCCCCGGTGATCGCCCTCGACGGGTGGGACGCCGCGCTGGCCGGTGCCTTCGCGATCCTGCTCGACGGGGAGCCTGCCGCCGACCCGTCCGCCGGGTACGGCGTGTACGGCGTGTACGGCGTGTACTACGCCTCGGACTCCCTCGACGAGTTCCTGTTCCCGAACTCCTGGGCCACCTCCGAGGCGGTGTCCGGCCGGGAGCCGAGGCAACTGCCGGATCCGGACGGTGCGTACCCCTTCTCGCCCTGGACCTGGCGGTTCGACCTGGGCGGGTCGCTGTTCCGCTTCGATCCCGACCTCCTGGCGGGCACGGGCCCGTGGGGCGACGGCGGGCACAAGGGCCCCTCGCCGTTCGACGACGCCTTCGTCGCCGACCTGCGGGCCGTCGCCACGCTCGACGAGTCCGACGGGGCGCTGGTGCGCGGCACGGAACTTGGGCCGCTCCTGGAGCGCCACGGGGTCGACCTCACCACCGAGGCGTCCACCGAGCTGAACCACTGGCTGACCGTGCTGCTGCGGGTCGCGACCGACGGCACCCTCGCCGACGCGATGCGGGCCGCCACGTTCACCGAGCGCGGCCCCGGGCACCTGGTGTCGGTCCACGACCTGTCGGGCGACGACACCGCCGACGAGCCCTGGGAGGACCGGCTGGGCGCGGTCGCGCACCCCGCGCTCCGCGACCACCTCCGGATGCTCTGCCGCCCCGAGAAGGACGCGCGCAGCGGCGGCGGCTTCTACTACGGCACCGGCCACTGGCCGTGGAGCGACGTCCTCGAAGCGGTCGGCTGCTCCCTCGTCGCGGGCTGGGGGTTCGGCGAGTCCCAGGCCGGCACCGCCGTCGTGCGGCTGCCGGACACCCCCGGCGCCCGCTGAGCAGACCGCTTCGCCACCGCCGCCCCTTCACCGAGGGGGCGGCGTCCTCACTCCTGCTCAGCGGGGACCGGCACCCGGCGCCGACGCCGGCCGGCCGGCCCGAAGGAAGCGGCGCCGTTGCACCGGCACGGAGATCGCCCAGGTGCGCGGCCACGACGGCTACGGCTTCCCCACGTGGGTCACCGGCCTCGACGTCGACATCGACGAGCGCCGGACCACCGCCGGGGCCGCCGCACACGCCCCCGTCCCGCAGCCACCCCCGTCCAGGGGCTGCCCGCATCCGTCACCCCGGCCACCCGGGCGGCCACACCGAGGCAGTCGGCGTCCGAGAACAGCGCATGCCTGCAACCGCGCGCGACTGCGGGCGGGCGGGCGACCGGGCCCGGTTCGCGGGATGAACCGGAGCGGTCCGTCCCGCGTCGTCAGGCGCCGATCCGCTCCGCCGTCCCGGCCTCCGCCCGGGGGCGCACCGGGGTCGCGGCGAGCAGTGCCCGTACGGCGGCGCGGACCTGGGTCGACACCGCCTCGGGGGTGGAGACGTCGAGCTTGCCGTCCAGGCACAGGAAAGCCAGACCGTGGACGACGGCCCACACGGCGGTGGACAGGGCCTCGGGGTCGGAGTCGGGGAAGACGCCGCGGACGATGCCGCGGACGTACTCCCGGATGGCGGCGGTCGCCGACACCCGCTCCTCGTTCGCGGGGTCGCAGGGCTCGGCGAACATCACCCGGAACATCGCCGGACGCTCCAGGGCGAACCGGACGTAGGCGACGGCGACACCGGCGAGATCGTCGGGCGTGCGCGGCGACGGGTGGGCCGCCGCCAGGTGGTCGGCGAGCTCGGCGTAACCCTCGGCGGCGACCGCGGAGACGAGCGCGTCGCGGTCCGCGTAGTGGCGGTAGGGCGCGGTCGCCGACACCCCCGCCCGCCGCGCCACGGCCCGCAGGGAGAGGCCTGCGGTGCCGTCCTCCTCCAGGAGCTCCCGGGCGGCGCGCAGGCACGCGGCGCGCAGGTCGCCGTGGTGGTACGACGCATTCGCCTGTGCCATGGGTCACCTCTCCGATGTTTGCACTGCGTACATCACTGCCTTAATGTAAACGCTGTACACATCCTAGTCGATGGAAGAGGGAGAATCAGATGGCCGGAGAACTGTTCACACCGCTACCCCTGGGCTCCGGTGCGGTGCTGACCAACCGGATCGCGAAGGCGGCCATGGAGGAGAACATGGCCGGCACCGGCCAGCTCCCGGACAGGCAGCTGATCGAGCTGTACCGGCGCTGGGCCGACGGCGGCACCGGACTGCTGATCACCGGCAACGTCATGGTCCACGCCGAGGCCCTGACCGGACCCGCGGGCGTCGTCCTGGACGAGACCGCACCGCTGGAGCCCTTCATCGAGTGGGCGAAGGCCGGCAAGTCCGCCGGCGGGGCAATCTGGATGCAGATCAACCACCCCGGCCGCCAGGTCGCCTCCGACATGCCCGGCGTGGTCTGGGGACCATCCGACCTCGGCGTCGACCTGGGCAGGCACAGCGGCCGCTTCGGCCGCCCCACCGCCATGACCCCCGCGCAGATCGCGGAGACCGTCGCCCGGTTCGCCACCACGGCCGCACGCGCCGAACAGGCCGGCTTCGACGGCGTGGAGATCCACGCCGCACACGGCTACCTGCTGTCGCAGTTCCTGTCGCCGCTGGTCAACAAGCGCACCGACGCGTGGGGCGGGTCGCCGGAGAACCGGGCCCGGATGCTGCTCGACACCGTTCGCGCCGTCCGCGCCGCGGTCTCGCCGTCCTTCGCCGTCGCCGTGAAGCTCAACTCCGCCGACTTCCAGCGCGGCGGCTTCGACGCCGACGACGCGCGCCAGGTGATCGAGTGGCTCGCACCACTCGGTGTCGACCTGGTCGAGCTCTCCGGCGGCAGCTACGAGAGCCCCGCGATGACCGGCCGCGCCACCGACACCCGCACCCAGGCCCGCGAAGCGTACTTCCTGGAGCTGGCCAAGGACCTGGTCACCACCAGCCCCCTGCCCCTGATGCTCACCGGCGGCATCACCCGGCGCGCCACCGCCGAACAGGTCCTGGCCGACGGCGTCGCGATCGTCGGCATGGGCACCGCCCTCGCCGTCACCCCCGACCTGCCCCAGCGCTGGCGCGGCGGCCGCGAGGCCGACCGGCAGATGCGCCCGGTCACCTGGAAGGACAAGCCCCTCGCCTCCGCCGCGAGCATGGCCCAGGTCCGCAGCCAACTGCGCCGCATCGCCCGCGGCAGCGAGCCCCGGCCCCGTATCCACCCGGCGGTCGCCCTCCTCTCGGAGCTGCGCCGGCAGCGCCAGGCCCTGCGCCGCTACCGCGCCTGGCTTCCCCTGCGGCTGAAGGCCGCCGCCGGACACCGGCACACGTAGTCACCGGCCGCGCGCGCATCCTGGTCCCCCTGGCGGGCGGGCGGAGAGCAGACGCGTGCGCGCCGGCCGGGCCGAACCGTTCGGAACGCGGGCCGAGGAGAACGGCCAAGGCACGGGAGGAGCCCGGGGCTGGCGCCGGCAGTCCGATTCTGCTTCCGTCAGGCCCGCACGTCAGAAGCATGGTTGATCGGGTCAGTCGGCGCGGAGCAGGGTGTCCAGGTCGGCGGTGCCGATGATGCGGGCCCGGGCGGGGAGGACCCGGCGGAGCAGGAGGTCGTGGACTTCGGGGTCCGGGTCGGCGACGCCGTCGGACAGGACGTGGAGCCGGTAGTCGCGGTCGGCGGCGTCGACCGCGGTGGACAGGACGGCGCCACTGGTACTGAGGCCGGCGAGGACCAGGGCGGTGATGCCGCGCTCGCGCAGCCGCCGGTCGAGGCCGGTGCCGGACAGGCCGCCGTGGCGGGTCTTGCGGACGACGATGTCGCCGTCCCTGGGGGCCAGGCGCGTGTGGACGGCGGTGGCGGGGTCCTCGTGGTGCATGACGCGGTGCCGGGCCAACGGGCCGAACGACGGGTGGGCGGCCGGGACGGCGTCCCAGTCGGCCTCCGTGAAGGCGGTGCGGACGTGGGCGACGGTGCCACCGGCGGCCCGGACGTCGGACACGGCCCGCGCGACGCGGCCGAGCAGGGCCTCGCGCTCGTCGGCGTCGGGCAGTGCGGCCAGGACCGCGGGCTGGCAGTCCAGGACGAGGAGTGCGGTGCGCGCGGGGTCGAGCGCGGAGTGGAGTGCGGTGCTCATACGGGTGTCTCCGTGTCGGTGGGGTGCCCGGTGGCGCAGCCGCGCTCCGGGGATGCTCCGTGGAAGGCCCGGGGGGGAAGCCCGGGGAAGGTCCCGGGAAGGCCCGGGAAGGTCCGGGACGCGCCGGACCGGGCCCGTCAGGCGTGGCTGCCGGCCGGTTCCGGCTCGTCCCGGGGCGTGGTCCGGTCGCGCCGGGGCAGCAGGAGCGGTGTCGCCAGGATGAGCAGGCCCGCGACGGCGAGGGCGGTGCGCGGGCCGGTGGCGCCGGCGAGCAGTCCGCCGAGCGCGGTGCAGACGGCGATGGACGCCTGCTGTCCGATCGACCAGGCGGTCAGGGTGCGGGCGACGAGGTGCTGGGGTGTGCGTTCGAGCCGGTAGGTGGCGAGGACCGGGGTGAACAGGCTCATGTTGACGATGATCGCCAGCTCGACGGCGATCACGGTGATCAGGCCCACGACGCCGGGGCGGACGAAGACCAGTCCGATCAGCCACACGGCGCGCAGGGTGCCGACGGTCCGGAACACCCGGTCCCGGCCGTGGCGGGCCACGACCCGGCGGGCCAGCCGGGAGCCGACGAGTCCGCCGAGGCAGGGGGCGGCGAAGGCGAGGCCGTACTGCCAGGGCGCGAAGTCGAGGTGGCGGAGCAGGAGTACGGCGAGCACCGGCTCGGTGGCCATGATCAGGCCGGAGACGAGCGCGGTGTTGAGGTAGAGCGCCCGCAGCACACGGTCGCCCATGATGTGCCGCCAGCCGTCGAGCACCGCGCCCGCCCGCAGCGGGCCCTCCCGTCCGGTGCCCGCCCGCACCCCGCCCTCCCCCACCCCGACCGGGCCGACCACCCCGCCCGCCCCGCCCGGGCCGGCCGGTCGCGGGACGTCCTCCCGGCCCCCGATCGCGGCGATGCCCAGCGCGGAGAGCAGGTAGCTGAGCGCGTCGGCCACCACCGTGGCGACCGGACCGAACAGGCCGATCGCCGCCCCGCCGAGCGGCGGCCCGACCGCGATGGAGCTCCAGTTGGTGGACTCGAACCGCGCGTTGGCCACCAGCAGGTCCTGAGGGCGGACGAGGGCCTTGAGGTAGGCGCCGGAGGCCGCACCGAAGGCGATCTTCGCCGCGGCCACCACGACCGAGACCAGGAGCAGCTGGACGAAGCCCAGCAGGCCGAAGGCGTAGGCCAACGGGATCGTCGCCATGGCCGCGAACCGGGCCAGGTCCATCGCGATCATGACCGGGCGCTTGGGCCGGAACTCCACCCACGGCGCGAGCGGCAGCGCGACCAGCGCGCCCACCGCGGGCCCCACCGCCGACAGCGCGGACACCTCGGCCGGGCCGGCGTGCAGCACCAGCACCGCGATCATCGGCAGCGCCCCGAACCCCAGCCCGGACCCGTACGCGCTCACCGCGTACGCCGCCCACAGCCAGCCGAACCGCCGTCCCAACCGTGCCCTGCCCACCATGCTCAGCCCGCCCCCTCGACGTCCATCCGTACAAACCGGCGTTGACCGGGGAGAGCTTGCCGAGCCGCGCGACAGCCGGTCAAACAACCGGATGGCCGATCGTCCACAACCGGGCGTTGTCCACTAGCGTGGGCCGCCATGGACCTCGAAGCCGTACGCACCTTCGTCGCCGCCGCCGACACCGGGCAGTTCCAGGAGGCCGCGGCCGAGCTGGCCGTCACCCAGCAGGCCGTCTCCAAGCGCATCGCCACGCTGGAACGCCACCTCGGCGTACGGCTGTTCACCCGCACCCCGCGCGGCGCCGAACTCACCATCGACGGGCAGGCGTTCCTGCCCCACGCGCGCGAGCTGCTGCGCGTCGCCGAGCGCGCGGGCGCGTCCGTGCGCCCCGGCCTGCGGCCGCTGCGCGTCGACGTGATCGCCTCCCGCGTCGCCCCGTCCGGCCTGATGCGCGGCTTCCACCAGGCCCACCCCGGGATCGACCTCGATGTGGTGATGCTGGTCGACATCGAGACGGCCGTCGCCGCGCTGCGCTCCGGCACGATCGACGCGACCTTCCGGGCCGTCGCCGCCCCCGGCCGCCCGCTGCCCGAGGACCTGGCATCCGTGCGCGTGCTCGACGAGCCGCTCCAACTCCTCACCGGCCCCGACCACGCGCTGGCGGGCGCCGCCTCGGTCACCCCCGCGCAGCTCGCCGGGCACCGGATCTGGATGCCCGGCATCACCCCCGGCACCGAGTGGGGCGCCTACTACGACGACCTGGCCGCCGAGTTCGACCTCACCATCGAGGCGACCGGCCCCAACTTCGGCTCCGACGCCCTCCTGGACACCATCGCCGACACCCCGGCCCTGGCCACCTTCATGGGCGAGCAGACCCGGCTCGTCTGGCCCGCCGACCACGGCCTGCGCCGCATCCCGGTCACCGACCCGACGCCCGTCTACCCGCACTCCCTCCTCTGGCACCGCGACAACCCCCACCCGGCGCTCGCCACCCTCCGCGCCCACCTGGGCACGACCGCCGCCACCCCGCCCGGGCCCGCCACCGCGCCCGGGCCCGCCGCAGACGGGACCTGGGCCCCGGCCTGGGTGCTCCCGCGCTGACCGCCCGCCACCCAGCGGGCGGGCCCGTACGCCCGCAGCCGAGAAGGACCCGTCCGGCCGGCACCGGGGCGGCCCGAAGACAGGTGGCGGAGCCTCCGGGGACTCCCCTATCGTGCACGTGATCATCACGGTGCGCCGACACCACGGCCACACATCCGGGGGGACTCCTGTGAGCTGCGCGTCCTGCGACGGCGACCCGTACGCCCAGGCGGTCGGCGGCTGCCACGACTGCTCTTCGAGCCCGGATTCGAGTCCGGATTCGAGCCCCCACCCGAGCCCGCGTTCGAGCCCGGGGACGACTCCACCGGCCGACCCCGCCCTGCGCCCGGGCAGCGGCCGGGCACGGTCCACCGGGCGGTTCACGGACCCGCGTTCGCTCGCCACGTCGGCTCAGATCCTCCTGGCGCTGCTGACCGTCGCCCCGCTCGTCACGGCCGCGGCCGGCGGCACCGCGACACCCCTCGGCCGGACGGCCTTCATCCTCGGGCCCCCGACGTTCCTGGGCGCCGCCGTCGTCTTCGTCTGCTGGTTCGACCTCTGCCGGGCCAACGCGGAGCTGCTGGCCCCCGGCGGCCACCGCCACGCACCGGGCTGGGCGGTCGGCGCCTGGTTCGTCCCCGTCGTCATGTGGTGGTTCCCGCACCGGATCGCGCGCGACATCTGGCGTGCCAACGGTTCGACCCGGGGAGAGTGGCTGGTCCACGCCTGGTGGGCCGCCTGGCTCGCCAAGACGGCGGGAGTCGTCCTCGCGCTCCTGATCGACGCGGAGACCACCGCCTTCCGGGCCTGCGCGCTGACGGTGAACACGGTTGCGGGCGTCCTGGCGGTCCTGCTGGTCCGGCTGCTCACGGCGCCCCAGTCGCGCCTGGCCTCCGGCCGCACGCCCGCTGCGGCCGCGGCTGCCTGACCGCGCCACACCTGCCCGGCCGAAGGTCCTCCCCGTCACATCGGCCTTCCCGCCGGGAAGCCGGTGCCGACATGCCGGTGCCGACATGCCGACATATCGCCCCCCCTTGAATCTTGCGGACCCTTTACCTGTTCCGGTGCCGTCCGGTGCGCCGGCGACGGCCGTGACCACGTGCCAACTGACGTGTCACGGACCGGCCGAGGCCCGCGACACGGACGGCTCGCCGACCGGGTTCCGCCGGGAAACCGACCCTCGCCGGTCGATCATTGTGCTCCAGGACACGCGGGTCGTGTCAGGCCCGGTGCTGATCATCTGGAATGCTGTTCCCGTCCACCGTTCATGGCTTTGAGCGGCGGACGTCCGCAGTACCGGGCAGTCGGCCCGGGAAGCCCACGGAGAGAACGGAACATCATGAAGCCATCCGTGCTTGTCGTGTCCACCGACCCCCAGGGGTCCGCCGTCGTCTGGGCGGAGCGGGTGGGCGACAACCTGCCCTTCGACTTCATGGCGGCTCACGAACACGCCGAACAGCTGATCAACCTCAAGAACACCGGCGCGAAGATCCACGTCATCGCCAACCAGAAGGGCGGCGTGGGCAAGACCACCACCACGGTCAACCTCGCGGCCTGCACCTTCGACGTCCTCGGCGAGAAGGACGAGTACGAGCACATCTTCATCGACACGCCGGGCACCCTGGCCGACGAGGAGATCCTGCGCCGGGCCCTGGAGATCGCGGACGACGTCCTGGTCCCGATGATCACCGAGCCGCTGTGCTTCGACCCGACGGCCCGGACCATCCAGAAGGTCATCGAGCCGATGGACATCCCCTTCCGGATCGTCGTCAACAACTGGGACCCCCGCGACGGCCGTGCCGACCTGGAGGACACCGAGGCGTACATCACGGCGAAGGGCTGGCCCCGTGCCAAGACCGTCCTGCGCCGCTACAAGATCCACTCGCGGGCCGTCGCCGAGGGCACCGTCGTCACCCAGTACAAGGAGAGCGGCACCGCCTACCGGGCCCGCGAGGACTTCTTCCGGCTGTCCCTCGAGCTCGGTTACGGGGGTCGCTGATGGCAGGCCGTCGCGTCTCCTTCGCCTCGATGGCCGCCGACCCGGTCGTCGACGCCCCGGGTGTCGAGATCTCCGACGACACCCCGGCCCGGTGGATCCCCACCGTCAACTGCCTGCCCAACCCGCGCAACCCCCGTGACGAGCTGGGCGACCTCTCCGACCTGGCGAGCATCAAGGACCGCCAGCTGCAGAGCTGCCTCGCCGTCACCCCTGACGCCTACCTGCGGCTGTGGCCGGAGGACCGGCAGGTGCTCGGCGCGGGGCCGCTGGACGTCGTCGTCATCAACGGCAACCGCCGCCGTGCCGCCGCCGCGCTGTACGGGCGCGAGCAGCTGCTCGTCGTGGTCGACGACACCGTGGCCGACTCCAAGGCCACCCTGCTGCGGGCCGCGCTCGACGAGAACATGGCCCGCAAGGACTTCGACCCGATCGAAGAGGCCAACGCGGTCCTGCTCATCGTGTCGCAGTACCCCACCGCCAAGGAGGCCGCCGAGGCCGAGGGCTGGTCGCAGAGCTGGATCTCGCACCGCAAGAACCTGCTCAAGCTCCACCCCGAACTGCAGCGCCAGGTACGGGCCAAGGCGCGCGGCGAGGCGGACGGCGTCTCCATCAACGTCGCCCGCCGGCTGGGGTCGGTGAAGGGCATCGAGGGGATGACCCTCGCCGAGCAGACGGCGCAGCTGGACCAGCTGCTCCAGGGCGACGCCGACGCGGTGGCGGCGAAGCGGGCGGCGCGGCTGGAGGCGAAGACCTCGGCCAAGTCCGTGCCCGCCGCTGCCGCTCCGGCTGCTCCGGCCACCTCGGTCGCTCCGGCTGCTCCGACTGCTCCGGCCGCTTCGGCCACGCAGCCGGTCGCCGCGCCCGCGCCGGCTCACCAGCCGGTGGCCAAGGCGACCCCGTCGGCGGCGAAGCCCGCCGCCGCTGCCGCTGCGGCCCCGGCTGCTTCGGCGGCGCCTACCGCTCCGGCCGCCCCTTCGGCTCCGGTCACCCCGGCCGCTCCGGCGGCGAGCGCTGAGCCCGCTTCGGATGGCGCCGACCGATTTTCCGCGGAAAATTCCGAGCCGCTCCCGATGCCGGAGCAGCGCGAGAAGCCGACAGCCGCCGCCCCGCAGGACGGGCTCGGCGGAGTCGACTGGCACGACGTCGAGGAACTGGCAGACGCCATCTGCCGCACCCTCTCGGCCGACGAGGCCTACCGCCTCGCCGACGCCCTGGCCAACCGCCTGCTGACGACCAGCAGTTGACGCATCCGAGGTGCCCCGCCCCCGTCCCGGACGGAGGCGGGGCACCTCGGCTTTTCAGGACAGGCGGCGGTTCGGGGTGTGACGGCCCCGGAGGGATCGGCCGACGCGAGCAGCGGCGGCCGGGCAGGCCTCCGCCTCTCTATCCCGCCAAGGGCGTTGGCCACCCAGAGCCGACGGGATTTCCGGTCTCCGTACTTCCGGCCATACCGAGGACAAGTTCAGGCCCGCAGGTCCGTTAGGCAGCTATACACAGCATGTATACATGGTGTGTATAGTAAACGATCATGTCACTCGGACAGATGCTCCTCGGGCTGCTGGAAGACCGGCCCCGCCACGGATACGACATCAAACGCCTCTACGACGAGCACTTCGGGCGCGACCGCGCCCTGCACTACGGGCAGGTGTACGCGACGCTCTCCCGGCTGCTGAAGAACGGTCTGGTCGTCGTGGAGGGCGTCGAGGCCGGCGGTGGCCCGGACCGCAAGCGGTACGCGATCACCGACGCGGGCGTCACCGACCTCGCCGGCTGGCTCACCCAGCCGGAGGACCCGCAGCCGTACCTGCAGAGCACGCTCTACCACAAGGTGGTGCTCGCCATCCTGACCGGCCGCTCGGCCACCGAGGTCCTGGACGCCCAGCGCGCCGAACACCTGCGGACGATGCGCGAACTGACCCGCCGCAAGCTCGCCGGTGACCTCGCCGACGAACTGGTCTGCGACCACGCCCTGTTCCACCTGGAGGCCGACCTGCGCTGGCTCGAACTGACCGCCGCCCGCCTCGACGCCCTCACCGCCCGCCTGACGGAGACCCCGCGTTGACCACCGCCGAACCCCTCCTCTGCGCCCGGGACCTGCACAAGTCCTTCGGCCTCACCCCGGCCCTCGCCGGCGCCTCGCTCACCGTCGCCGCCGGCGAGATCGTCGCCGTCATGGGCCCCTCCGGCTCCGGCAAGTCCACCCTGCTGCACTGCCTCGCCGGCATCACCCGCCCCGACCAGGGCACCGTCCGCTACGGGAACCGCGACCTCACCACCCGCTCCGACGCCGAGCTGAGCGCGCTGCGACGCACCGAGTTCGGCTTCCTCTTCCAGTTCGGCCAGCTCGTCCCCGAACTCTCCTGCCTGGAGAACGTCGCGCTGCCGCTGCGCCTGAACGGCCTGCGCCGCAAGGCCGCCGAGGCCCGGGCCGGCGAGTGGCTGGAACGGCTGGAGGTGGCCGACGTCGCCGCCAAGCGCCCCGGCGAGGTCTCCGGCGGCCAGGGCCAGCGGGTGGGAACCGCCCGCGCCCTGATCACCGGCCCCAGGGCCGTGTTCGCCGACGAGCCGACCGGCGCCCTCGACTCCCTCAGCGGCGAGCGCGTCATGAAGCTGCTGACCCTCGCCGCGCGGGAGAGCGGCGCGGCCGTCGTCCTCGTCACCCACGACGTACGGGTCGCCGCCTACGCCGACCGCGAAGTCGTCGTCCGCGACGGCGCCACCCGCGATCCGGCGGCCGCCCGGTGAGCGCCGCCGACCGGCGCGTCCGCTCGCCGTTCCTGGACCAACTGGGCCTCGGCGTACGACTCGCCGTCACCAGCGGGCGCGACGGCTGGGGCCGGCTGCTGCTCACCGCCCTCGGCGTCGGCCTCGGGGTGGCCCTGCTGCTCTTCACCGCCTCCTTCCCCGGCATCGTCCACCACCGCGACCAGCGCCTGTACACCCAGAACGACACCTTCCGGGACGAGGACCTGCCGGCCCCCGGCGACCGCACGGTCCTGGTGGCCGTCGCCGACACCACGTTCCACGGCACGCCCGTACGCGGCCGGATCGTCCAGCCCGAAGGCCCGCACGCCGCGCTGCCGCCCGGGGTCGCCGCCTACCCCGCGCCCGGCGAGATGGTCGTCTCCCCGGCCCTGGCCGACCTGCTCGACGACCCCGCCAACCGGCTGCTGCGCGAGCGCCTGCCCCACCGCGTGGTCGGCACCATCGGCCCGGCCGGGCTGCTCGGCCCAGGCCAGGCCGGCTTCGTGCTCGGCGGCGACCACCTCTCGGTGGACACCGGAGCGATCCGGATCGCCGAGTACGGCCACTTCTCGCCGCCCAAACCCATGGACCCCAAGCTGATCCTGCTCAACGCCGTGGGCCTGACCGTGATGCTGGCCCCGGTCGGCGTCTTCCTCGCCGCCGCCGCCCGCTTCGGCGGCGAACGGCGCGAACGCCGCCTCGCCGCGCTGCGCCTGGGCGGCGCCGACCGCCGGATGACCGCCCGGCTCGCCGCCGGGGAGTCCCTGGTCGGGGCGGTGCTGGGCCTGGTCGCGGGCGCGGCGCTCTTCCTGCTCACCCGCACGCTGATCGGACGGATCCGGCTCGCCGGGTTCAGCTTCTACCCCGAGGACGTCGCCCCCCAGCCCGCCGTCGCCGCCGCGATCGCCGTGGTCGTACCGCTCCTGGGCGTCCTCGTCACCCTGCTCGCGATGCGCCGGGGCGTCATCGACCCGCTCGGCGTGGTCCGCCGATCCGGCACCGACCGGCGCCGGATCGGATGGCGGCTGATGCTGCCGCTGGCCGGACTCTCCCTGACGGTGTTCGCCCTCGTGCTGCCCTCGCACGGCGTCCCGGGCGGGCCCGGGCGCACCGCCCTCCTCGACCCGGTGGGGGACACCCGCGGATCGCTCCTGGTGTCGGCCGGCCTGCTGCTGATGCTGATCGGCGTGTGCAGCCTGCTGCCCTGGCTGCTGGAGGCCGTCACCCGGCGGGCCGGCAGCGGCCCGCTGTCCTGGCAACTGGCCATCCGGCGCATCCAGTCGGGCTCCGGGCCGGCCGCCGCGGCGGTCAGCGGCGTCGTGGTGGCCGTGGCCGGGGCGATCGCCCTGCAAGCGCTCTTCCTCGGCATCAACGCCCGCTACGAGGGCAACCCCCGGGACCTGCCCGCCGCCGGACCGTACCGGCAGTCGGTCACCTTCCCCGGCGGCGCGCCCCAGGCCGAGCAGCTCGCCGAACGCCTCACGCACAGCACGGGGGTGAAAGCCGCCGCCGCGTACACCGAGTTCTCGCTGGAGAGCGAGACGGCGAAGTTCTGGCAGCTGCCCTCCGTCCGGATCGCCTCCTGCGCGGTGCTGCGCGAACTCGCCACCCTGCCCGACTGCACGGACGGCGACGCCTTCGCCGTCCAGGGCCCGGGGCGGCCGGGCGCCGAACCGGTCCGGCCCGGCACGGTCGTGCACGCCGCCCTCTTCCGGGGCGCGGGCGAGCCGGTGTCCTTCCCGCTCCCCGCCATGACGGCCACCGTCCCGGCCGTCGAGGGCGCGGACCCCAACGGGCGCATGGGCACCGGCCTGCTGCTCCTCACCCCGGCCGCCGTCCCCGCCGACGCACTGCGCGGGCAGAGCACGACCGTCCTGGTGTCGCTCGCGGACGGGCTGCCGGACGCGAAGGAGCAGCTGACCACCGCCGTCATGGCGATCGACCCGCAGGCCCGCGCCGAGTTCCCGCTCGACCAGGCGCTCGACCCCACCTACCTCGCGGTCAAGCGCCTGCTGACGGCGGGTTCGACGGTCACCCTGCTGCTGGTGTCCCTCAGCCTGCTGGTCGGCCAGCTGGAACGCTTCCGGGAGCAGCGCCGGGTGCTCGGTGTGCTGAACGCGGTCGGCACCCGCCGGCGCGTCCTCGGCCTGTCGGTGCTGTGGCAGACGACGGTCCCGATGGCCCTGGGCCTGGCCCTGGCGACGCTCGGCGGACTGCTGATGGGGGCGGTGCTGCAGTACTCGGCGGGCGTCCCGGCGGGCGTGGACTGGGGCTCGATGCTGGCCATGACGGCGATCGCGGGCGGCGCGGTGCTCCTGACGACCGTCCTCGGGCTGCCGCAGCTCCTGCGGCTGATGCGCGCCGACACCCTGCGGTACGAATAGCGGGGCGGCCCGTGCCGGTCCGGTCCGGGCCGTTCCGGTCCGTGCCGGTCCGGGCCCCTCGGCGACGGGTGGTCAGCGGTGGCTGACGATCACGGAGATGCCCCAGCCGATCGCCGCGAGCACCACCGCGAAGAGCAGTCCGGCCAGGGCGTAGCCGACCGGCCCGGCACCGGGCCGGTCGGCGGCCGGGCCGGCGGTCCGTTCGGTGGCCGGGCCGATGGCAGGCTCGCCGGCCGTCCCGCCTGCCCCGACTGCCGGGCCGGGCGGGTTGAGCAGGCGCAGGCCGAGCGCGAACAGCGCGGGCAGCCCGGCGCCGGTGAGCAGCCCCACCACGACGATCCGCCACAGCGCGTCCAGGTTGACCCAGGAGTTCACGAGCCGACCTCGTCCTTGGCCTTGACCGGCTCCGGGGCCACCGAACCGGTCCATGCGGCGTTGACGTTCTCCGCCGTTACGGGCGGGTAGCGGGAGGCCGCGAAGAAGGCGACCGAGGCCAGCACCAGCACCACGAAGACCACCACCACCCCGGCCGTCCCGCCGATGCCGTCCGCGACCCAGTAGGCCACCGCGCCGACCGCCGCGGCGGCGGGCAGGGTGAAGAGCCAGGCCGTCACCATCCGGCGGGCGAGCTGCCAGCGCACCACCGCGCCCCTCCTGCCGACCCCCGAGCCCAGGATCGACCCGGTGGCCACGTGCGTGGTGGAGAGCGAGTAGCCGAAGTCGGTGGAGCAGAGGATCACGGCGGCCGAGGCCGACTCGGCGGCCATCCCCTGCGGCGGCTCGATCTCCACCAGCCCCTTGCCCAGTGCGCGGATCACCCGCCAGCCGCCGACGTAGGTGCCCAGGGCGATCGCCAGCGCGCACGAGACGATCACCCAGTCCGGTGCCCGCGCCCCGGCCTCCAGGGTGCCGTTCGCGATCAGCGCCAGGGTGATGGCGCCCATGGTCTTCTGCGCGTCATTGGTGCCGTGGGCGAGCGAGACCATGGACGCCGAACCGATCTGGCCGAGCCGGAAGCCGCGCCCGCGCGGGCCCTCGGGCACGTCCCGGGTGAGACGGTAGACCAGGAGGGTGCCGACCACGGCCACCGCGCCGGCGATGAACGGCGACAGCGCCGCCGGCACGACCACCTTGGAGACCAGCCCCTGCCACTTGACGGCCGAGACCCCGGCCGCCGCGACGGTCGCCCCGACCACCCCGCCGATCAGCGCGTGCGAGGAACTGGAGGGGATCCCGAGGAACCACGTGGCCAGGTTCCACAGGATGCTGCCGGTCAGACCGGCGCACACCACGGTCAGGGTCACCTCCCCCGTGGCGACCAGGCCGTTGGCGATGGTCGCCGCCACGGCCGTCGACAGGAACGCGCCCACCAGGTTCAGCACCGCCGACACCGCGACCGCGACGCGTGGCGGGAGCGCGCCGGTGACGATCGAGGTCGCCATGGCGTTGCCGGTGTCGTGGAAGCCGTTGGTGAAGTCGAAGCCCAGCGCCGTGGCGACCATCAGCGCCACGACGGCGTCATTGCCGGTCACGGGCCCGAACCTAACCCGCGCCGCACGCCCCTCCGGCCCGGCGGCGACCCGCCGCGCCGGACGGCGAGGGGCCGCCATCCGGCCGGTCCAACGTCCGGCCGGGAGGAGGCGGGCGACACGGACTGCAGTAGTCCGGGCCACAGTTGCCCCGGCCCCCGCCTGCTCCGGTACCCCTCCGGCAGGCGGCGGCCGGCTTCCCCGCGCCGTCAACCGGCCTCGTGTGGAGTCGAGTTGCGGCTTCGCCGCGCCCCCGGTGGCGGGTGGTCCGGTCCCTGCCCGGGGCCAGGAGCACGGTCCTGGCCCCGGGCGGTTCCCGGAGCCGGCTCCCGGGTCCGGTCTCGTCCTGGCTGCGGACGAACTCCCCCGGCCCCGAATGGTCCTCTTGATCAAGGCCGGAAATCACCGGCACGGTCCATTCAGAGGGGTTCCTCCGTGTACGAGAACACACCGCACAGCCGCGTCCGGCGTTCCCGCCGGGGCGGCAGGCACCGGGCGGTGGCGGTCGTGACCGCCGTGGCCGCCGGTGTCATGGCGGCCGGCGCGCTGGCGCCGACCGCGGCCTTCGCGGGCGGCAAGCCGGACAGCGTCCAGCAGAGCCTGAACGCGCTGGTGAAGGACGACGGCCTGCCCGCCGCGCTGGCCTCCGTCAAGGGCCGCGACGGCCGCACCCGCACCTACACCGCCGGCGTCGGCGACCTCACCACCGGGGCCAAGCCGCCCGTCGACGGGCAGATACGCGCCGGCAGCAACACCAAGACCTTCACCGCCGTCGTCGTCCTCCAACTCGTCGCCGAAGGAAAGATCGGCCTCGACACCCCCGTCGAGACCTACCTGCCCGGACTGCTGCGCGGCGACGGCATCGATGGACGCAACGTCACCGTCCGGCAGTTGCTCCAGCACACCAGCGGCCTGCCCGAGTACGTGGACAAGGCCGCCATCCTCTCCAGCCCGAATCGGTACTACGAACCGCGCGAGCTCCTCGACGCGGCTCTGGCCCAGAAAGCCCACTTCGCCCCGGGTACGCGGTGGGAGTACAGCAACACCAACTACCTGCTGGCCGGGCTGATCATCCAGAAGGTCACCGGGCGGCCGCTCGGCGAGGAGGTCACCAAGCGCGTCATCGACCGCATCGGCCTGCGCCATACCTCCTTCCCCACCCCCGGTGACACCGCCATCCACGAGGCCCACCCCAAGGGCTACCACCGGGAAGCCGACGGCTCGCTCCGCGACTACACGGAGCTGGACCCGTCCTGGGGGTGGGCGGCGGGCGCCGTCGTCTCCACCAACACCGACCTCAACTCCTTCTTCACCGCGCTCCTCGGCGGCCGGCTCCTGCCCCCGGCGCAGCTCGCCCAGATGCGCACCACCGTCCCCGCCGAGGGAATGGATCCCGGCGTGGGCTACGGGCTGGGCCTGATGAGCCGTCCGCTGTCGTGCGGCGGCGTGGCCTGGGGCCACGGCGGGACCATCCCGGGCTACAAGACCGCCGGGGGCGTCACCGACGACGGCCGCGCCGCCAGCGTCGCGGTCACCGCGATCCCGGGCGACGAGGCCGGGCAGCACATCGATGCCGCGGTGGACGCGGCCCTGTGCCGCTGACCCCGCGGCCCCTCCCCGGTCCGGCCTGAGCATCCGCGATCCGCACCGGCACAGGCACCGGTACCGGACTGGCACTGGCACTGGCACCACCGACGGGTTCCGCGCGCCCGGCGCGCCCTGGCACGCCTCCGCATGCCTCCGCGCGCCTCGGCGCGCGGAACCCGTACACCCCGGCGATTCGCCCTTCAGCAGAGGAGTTCCTCCGTGAACGAGCACGTACAGCACAACCCGGCCCGCCGGGACCGCCTCGGCCGGCACGCGATGGCGGCGGCCGTGGCGGCCGTGGCCGCCGGCGTCGTGGCGGCCACGGCGGTGGCACCGACCGCCGCGTTCGCGGGCGGCAAGCCCGACAGTGTCCAGCAGAGCCTGAACGCGCTGGTGAAGGACGACCGCATGCCCGCCGCACTGGCCTCCGTCAAGGGCCGCGACGGCCGCACCCGCACCTACACCGCCGGTGTCAGCGACCTCACCACCGGGGCCAAGCCCCCCGTCGACGGACAGATACGCGCCGGCAGCAACACCAAGACCTTCACCGCCGTCGTCGTCCTCCAACTCGTCGCCGAAGGAAAGATCGCCCTCGACACCCCCGTCGAGACCTACCTGCCCGGACTGCTGCGCGGCGACGGCATCGACGGACACGACATCACCGTCCGACAGTTGCTCCAGCACACCAGCGGCCTGCCCGACTACCTGGACGCCCCGGCCCTCTCGGACGAAACCGCCGTGCAGTTCCGCTACTTCGAGCCCCGCGACCTCCTCGACGGCGCCCTCGCCCAGAAGGCCCACTTCCCCTCGGGAAGCAGCTGGGAGTACAGCAACACCAACTACCTGGTCGCCGGGCTGATCATCCAGAAGGTCACCGGACGACCCGTCGGCGAGGAGGTCACCAAGCGTGTCATCGACCGCATCGGCCTGCGCCACACCTCCTTCCCCACCCCCGGCGACACCACCATCCACGAGGCCCACCCCAAGGCCTACCACCGCAGCTCACCGGACGCGCCCCTGGTCGACTTCACCGAGATGGACCCCTCGATAGCCTGGGCCGCGGGCGCCGTCGTCTCCACCAACACCGACCTCAACTCCTTCTTCACCGCGCTCCTCGGCGGCCGGCTCCTGCCCCCGGCCCAGCTCGCCCAGATGCGCACCACCGTCCCCGCCGAAGAGCTCGGCCCGGGTGTCCGCTACGGTCTGGGCCTGCAGAGCAGGGAACTCTCCTGCGGCGGCCTGGCCTGGGGCCACGGTGGCACCGCCCGCGGCTACCGCTCCCGCGGCGGCGTCACCGACGACGGCCGCGCCGCCAACATCACGGTCACCGCCATCCCGGTCGGGGACGGCGCGCAGCACATGGCGGCCGCCCTGGACGCGGCC
This sequence comes from Kitasatospora sp. NPDC056446, assembly GCF_042796115.1. Lineage (NCBI taxonomy): Bacteria > Bacillati > Actinomycetota > Actinomycetes > Kitasatosporales > Streptomycetaceae > Kitasatospora > Kitasatospora sp. NPDC056446. The sequence continues at coordinate 141,535 of NZ_JBHTRF010000004.1, forward strand.
CTCTGCCGCTGACCCACCCTCGGTCCGGCTCCCGCGCGCGGGGGCCGGACACCGGACGGGCGGGCGGGGCGCCCAGGCCGGGGGCCCCTGGGTCCGGCCCGGGGGGGGGGGGGCGGCCCCGGGCCGGGCGCGGGGGGCCCCCTGGACGGGAGCCGCGAGGCCGTTCGGCTCGGGGCGTCGGTTCCGTGTCGAAGGCGCTCAGCGCGAGGACCCGGCACCCGGGCGGTTCCCGGGTGAGCCGCTCGGTCGCCTGGGCCCCGGTTCCTCACCGTCGACCGGGCGGTTCCTCACCATCGACCGGGCCGTCCCTCACTGTCGACCGGGCGGTTCGTCCCCGTCGACCGGCGCCACCGGCAGACCGGCCACCACCCGGAAGCCTCCGCCGTCCACACCGCCTGCCACCAGGCTGCCGCCGAGCAGCGCGACGCGTTCGCGCATTCCGATCAGCCCGTACCCGGTGCGGCCCGCCCCCGGTCCGCCCGCACCGCCCGCCCCCGCCAGGGCGCCCACCAGTGTGTCGGCCGGCGTGGCGGTGCCGTTGTCGGACACCTCGACGGTGATCCGGTCCGGGTGGTACGTCAGCCGGACCCTCGCCCGGACCCCCGCGCCCCCGGTCCGGCCGCCCGCCCGGGCCCCGCCGGCGTGCTTGCGGGTGTTGGTGAGGGACTCCTGGACGATCCGGAACACCGCCAGACCGGTGCTCGGCGGCAGCCGGCGCTCCTCCCCCAGGATGTCGAACTCCGTGGGCGGACCGGCCTTTCGGGACTCCTCGACGAGCCGTCCGAGGTCTCCCGCGCCGGGCTGCGGTTCGGCCGGCGCCTCGTCCGGCTCGTCGCCGGCCCGGAGCACGTCGAGGAGTTGGCGCATCTCACGCAGCGCCGTCCGCCCGGAGGACTCAAGGGTGACCAGGGCGTCGCGCACCACATCGGTGTCACGCCCGAGGTTGGCCCGGGCGCCGCCGCCCATCAACTGCATGGTGGTGATGTGGTGGGCCACGATGTCGTGCAACTCCCGGGCGATGCGGCGCCGTTCCTGCGGCACCGGCCCGCTCAGGTTCAGGGCCAGGCCGAGGACCAGCACACCCGTCAGTGACGCCAGCGGGTAGCGACGCCTGGTGAGCAGCGGCACGGCCGCCAGGACGAGCAGCACCAGCGCGGTCAGGGCGATCGGCCCGTCCTCGCCCGGCCCGTCCTCACCCGGGCCGCCGAGCGAGTAGCCGAGCAGGCCCCGGACCGGCACCCGGGACCGATCCAGGACCAGGCCCCTGGTCCTGGTCCGGGCCCGATGGCGGGCCCAGGTCCTGACGGCGTTCTCCTCCCCGGCACGGACGAGGAGGCCAGGTACGCCGTGATGGTCTGGAGACGTGCCGGGATCCCCGGCGAGAGCACCACAGCCGGAGGACATCGTGATCCGCGCCCTGACCGGATTCTCCACCAGGAATCCGTGGAAGGTGATCGCCGCCTGGGCGGTCCTGGGAATACTCCTGACCGTCCTGAGCCAGACCCTGATCTACCGGGTGACCCAGACGCAGACAGCCGACTTCCTGCCGAGCAGTTACGACTCTGCGGCCGCCATGAAGATCGCCGAGGACCGCTTCGGGACGAAGCCCGACGCCAACCCGGTGACCGTCCTGGTCGCGCGGTCCGACGGCGGGACCCTGACCGCCGCGGACCGGCAGCAGATCGACGCCGGGGCGAAGCGGCTGAGCCGGCTCAAGGTCACCATGCCCACGCCCAAGGACGCCCCGCCGTTCCAGCGGGACTACTCGCAGGTCCCCCAGGTCGACCCGGCCATGACCGCGCCCGACGGGACCTTCGAGCTGCTCTCCGCCAACCTCACCGGAAACTCCGCCGACCCGGGCCTGGAGGACACCTTCCGGGCGTTCCGGGACAGCACCCGGGCGGAGTTCGCCGCCCAGGGACTGCGGACCGGCTTCACCGGTGCCCTCGCCGACCAGGTCGACTCCGCCGACGACGGCAAGACCCTCGCGACCGTCGCGTCCGCCTGCGCAGTCGGCCTGATCATCCTGCTCCACATCCTCGTGTTCCGCAGCGTCCTGGCCGCGCTGCTGCCGCTGATCGCGGTGGCCTTCGTCAGCGGCGTGGCCGGCGGCGCCGTCGTGGGCACCGCCCTGCTCACCGGCATCAAGCTCGACCCGTCCGTACCGAGCCTGATAAGCGTGGTGCTGCTGGGCATCGGCATCGACTACTTCCTGTTCCTGATGTTCCGCTTCCGCGAGCAGCTGCGGGCCCACCCCGAACGCCACCACCGTGCCACCGCCGCCGAGGTCAGCCGCAAGGTCGGCACCGCGATCACCTCGGCCGCACTCACCATCGTCGCCGCCTTCGCCACCCTCGGGCTCGCCGGTTTCGGACAGTTCCGGGTGCTCGGCCCGGCCGTCGCGGTCTCGGTCCTGGTCATGCTGCTCGCCAGCCTCACCCTGATGCCCGCCGTGCTCGCGGCCTGCGGACGCGCACTGTTCTGGCCCTCACGCGCCCTCAAGACCGTGCCCCGCGACGGTGCCGCCGCCCGCTTCGCCGACCTGGTGGCCCGCCGGCCCGTGGTCATGATCCTCGCGTCGCTCGCCCTCCTGGCCGCACTGGCCGGCGGGCTCGCCGGGATCAGGATGGACTACGGCCTGGGCGGCGGGCCGCGCACCGCCTCCCGGACCACCGCCGCCGAGATCGCCCGCGCCCTGCCCGCCGGCGTGGCGGACCCGACCAGCGTCTACGTCGAGACCAAGGGCGCCGGCCCGCTCTCCCCCGGCGCGCTGGACGGCATCGCCCAAGGCCTCACCCGGGTCACCGGCGTCGGCCAGGTCGCCAAGCCGGTCCTGAGCGAGGACCGGCAGGCCGCCAGGATCGACCTGTTCCTCACCGCGGACTCGCAGTCCCAGCAGGCCCGCGACCTGGTCTCCGGACCGATCCGCGCCGCCGTCGCCCAGAGCACACCGGCCGGCCTGAGCGCGCACGTCGGCGGAACCCCGGCCGTCTTCGCCGACGTCTCCGCCGCCGTCGACCACGACCTGCGGCTGGTCTTCCCGGTGGCAGCCGCACTCATCGGCGTGATCCTCCTCCTGCTGCTGCGCAGCCTGCTCGCACCGGTGGTCCTGATGATCTCGGTCGGCCTCGGCTTCGCGGCCACCCTCGGCGCGGCAGCCCTGCTGTTCCAGCACACGATGGGCAAGCCGGGCGTCAACTTCACCCTGCCCCTGGTCCTGTTCCTGTTCGTGGTCGCGCTCGGCACCGACTACAACATCCTGATCAGCGACCGGATCCGGGAGGAGATGGAACACCCCGGGCCGCCCCGCGCCGCCGTCGCACGCGCCCTCCGGCACACCGCCCCGGCCATCGCGACCGCGGGCCTCGTCCTGGCCGGCTCCTTCGCCGGCCTCGCCGTGACCCCGCAGCCCTCGACCCAGCAGATCGGCTTCGCCACCGCGCTCGGCATCCTGCTCTCCGCGTTCCTGCTCTCCATCGTCCTGGTGCCCGCCCTGGCCGCGCTCCTCGGCCGCAGCCTGTGGTGGCCCCTGCGCCCCGGACGCCCCACCGGCCCGCCGGCCACCCAGCACCGGGCGGACGCACCGCAGGCGCCGGCATGGGGGCACGCACCGCAGGCGCCGGCGTGGGAGCACGCACCGCAGGCACCGGCTTGGGGGCACGCACCGCAGGCACCGGCTTGGGGGCACGCACCGCAGGCACCGGCATCGTCGCAGTGGGCCGCGCAGCCGCAGGCGGACGCCTTCCCCCACTCCCCCAACCCGTACGCACCGCACGACGAAACGGGCGCGAACCCGTCCTCGACCCCCCGGGGACACCACTGACCCCACCCACCACGGCCCCCGGCGGAACCACCGCCCGGGGCGCCGCCCGGGACACCGCGCGGGAAGGCCGTACAGCCGCCGCACCGGACCCGGAGGACAGTCGAACCGCCGGACACCGCCCTGCCCCGGGCGGTGTCCGGCGCCTTGTCGTTCGGCCCGTCACCTGGTGACCGTCGCCTCCCTGCCCAGTAGCCACCTTTTTGTGCGTACTGGGCAGCGAGGTGCGGCGCGACGAGACTGGTACCCAGAAGGGCGAAGGGAGATGACAGCAGGTCAGGAGGCCGACGGTTCGACCTGTCCGACCTGTTCGGTTTGTCCGGCCTGCTCGGCTTGTTCGGCCGTCATGCGGTCGAGGCGCTCGTGGCCCAGGTCCGAGACCGGGCCGAGGGCGTCGGAGAGCCGGCGGCCGAAGTCGGTCAGGGAATAGACCGTCTTCAGCGGAAGGACGTCGTGCACCTCGCGGTGCACCAGGCCGTCGGACTCCATCTCGCGCAGGGCCTGGGTGAGGACCTTCTCACTGAGGCCGGGCAGCCGTCGGCGGATCTCGGCGGGGCGCCGCGGGCCGGCCTCCAGCAGCCAGAGCAGGGACGTCTTCCACTTGCCGTCGATCACGGCGATCACGGCCGTCACCCCGCACACGTTCGGGTTCATCGCCTGACTGCGCGTCATCTCATCCCCGTCCCTTCCCCCTGGATCGTCGCTGTCCACCACCATGTCTACAGGAGATGAAGTATGCCCACCAACCACACCCGGCCCACCGTCACCGTGCTCGGCCTCGGACCGATGGGACGCGCCCTGGCCGGTGCCTTCGTGGACGCAGGCGTCCGCACCACGGTCTGGAACCGCACCCCGGGCCGGGACGCCGCGCTGGTCGCCCGAGGCGCGGTGAGCGCGGCCACGGCAGAGGAAGCCGTGGCGGCGAGCGAGCTGACGGTCGTCTGCGTGGTGAACTACGACGCCTCGGACGCCGTGCTGCACCGAGAGGAGGTCGAGGCCGCGCTCAAGGGCCGGACGGTGGTCAACCTGACCGCCGACTCGCCGGACCGGGCCCGGGCCACGGCCGCGTGGGCGGCGGAGCACGGCGTCGAGTACCTGGACGGCGCCATCATGACGCCGGCCCCGAGCATCGGCACGCCGGAGGCGGTCTTCCTCCACAGCGGGCCGGCCGACCTCTACGAACGGCACGCGCCGGTGCTGGCGGTGCTCGGCGGCACCCACACCCACCTCGGCGAGGAGATCGGCCGCGCGGCCGGCTTCGACATCGCGCTGCTGGACATCTTCTGGACGGCGATGGCCGGGTACGTGCACGCGCTGGCGCTGGCCAAGGCGGAGGGGATCAGCGGGCGGGAGCTGGCGCCGTTCGCCCAGGGGATCGGTGCGATCCTGCCCCCGCTGTTCACGGAGTTCGCCGAGGACTTCGACAGCGGCAGCTACTCGGGCGCGATCAACCCGCTCACCTCGGGCGTCTCCACCATGGCCCACGTCGTGCACACCGCGGAGTCGCACGGCATCGAGTCCGGCGTGATGCGCGCGGCCGAGGGCCTGGTCCGGCGGACCATCGCCCTCGGCCACGGCAAGGACGGGGTGAGCCGTCTCGCCGAGGTGCTCGGCCGACACTGACCCCGGCACACCCACACCACCAAGAGGCCCTCCGCCCGCAGCCACGGTCCCCGGCCGGCCCCTGGCAAGATCGCAAAGCGGCAGCGCAACAGCCACCCACCACCTGTCGGACCACCAACAAATGGCTGTCGGCCCGGGATCCATCCCGGGCCGACAGCCATTCCGACTCACGTCGGGACGACAGGATTCGAACCTGCGACCCCTTGACCCCCAGCATGAACAGCCCAACGAGCGAACTCCACGACCGTCACGGTAAGCACCGTTGCAGTACTAAGCGACGGTCGTGGGGACAGCCGCGGATCACTTGTGCCAGTCAGGCGCCGGTATGCGTGTATGCCGCCCAGAGGGTCGGGGTCAACGGGTAGCGGGTACGCAGTCGTCTGACGGCGTCATGTAGGGCGCGAGCACTGAGTTCAAGCCTGGGCTCCGTGGTGCCATTCCTTGTAAGGGAGGCGTAGAAGTCGGCAGCGAGTTGTGCCGAGGTGCGGTCGTCGACGGACCACAGGGTTCCGATGACGTGTCGAAAGCCGGCGAGATGGAACGCGCTGGCGATGTGGATCGACTCGTCGGCCAGACGCGACGAGGTTCCGCTCGTGGCGCACACCGACAGGTACGCCAGACCTGCGGACAGTTTCAGGGCGCTGATGTCCGAGACGGCGAGCGGTCCGGTGGCATGGTCGGCGAGGACGAGGTGGCTGCGGGACGGGTCGGCGGTGTCGGTCACGCCGTGGCAGGCGAAGTGGGCGATGCGGTGGTCAGGCAGGGCGCGCAGCACGGCCTCACGGGTCGGGGCCGCGAGCACGTGGGCGTCGGGAACCAGCCCGGTGATCGCTGTGGTCTCGACGTTGACGCCGGACAACGCGGCGGCCCGTGGAGCCCGGGGAACGGGCACGATCAGGGTCGAGTTCTCGGGCGAGGACGAGCGGCGGCCGGTCTGGATGAGGGCGCGCACGGTGGTGGCGTAGGAGGAGACGACCCGGTCGAGTACGGTGCGGGGGCCGCCGGGCCGGTCGGCCGGATCGGCGTGGTGGCCGGCGGCGTGAACTGGGAGTTCGGCGAGTTCACCGACGGGACACCACCACACCTCGGGCCAGGGCTGTCCGGGTTCAGGGGGCGCGGTGTGACCGAGGTGCGTCAGTACGGGCTCGGCCACCTTGTCCCACAACCCTGCGAGGATGGGGCGGAGTTCGTTCTGGGCCAGGACGCGTTCCATCGGGTCGAGACTCCGGTCGGCGACGGAGCGGAGGATCCCCCGCAGACGCATCACTGCGAAAAGGGCCATCTCGTAGGACACGGCCAGTGGAACGGTCTGGACGGGGTCCTCCGGCCGTCCGGTGAGAATGAGGGCGTCACGACGGCTCCGGGTCGCGGTGAGGAAGACGACGGGGCCTGCCTGTGCGGCACGTGTGAGGTCGGCGATGTCCGGTGCTTGGAGGAACCTCTCACAGCCGGGGATCTCGCGGATGCGTTCGAGCAGGCTTCGCCTGTCTTCATAGGTACGCCGTCGGGCACTGGCCAGTTGGCGCCCTTCGGCCACAGCCGCCGCGGTGTGGACCTCACGGTGCTCCCGGTCGGCGGCCGACTGAGGTCGGTCCAGGTCGTCGAGCCGGGCGTTCAGTTGGTCGAGTTGGTCGGCGAGATGCGGTGCCTGTCCGCGTAGGCTGGTCAGGTCTTGGTCGCGTCGGCCGAGAACCCAGGCAGCGAGGACGCCCCGGCAGCGTTCCAGGAGTTCCACGGCGCGTACCGGCTTGCCCACGGCCAGGGCTGCCGCTGCGGCCTCTGCGGCCAGGCCGGGCACCAATCGGCCCAACTGGTACTGGCGGTCGCTTCGGGAGAGGCTGCCCGGGGCAAGGGTCTCCAAAAGGTCCGTCGCACACTCCAGCGCCTCCAGCGCGGCCGGCGCATCACTCTCCGCTGTGAGGAGAGCGAAGCTGCGGCAAGCGGAGACGCGGACGCTTGTCTCTCCGGCCGTACAGTCCATGGCTTCCCGGTGGCAGGAGCGTGCCTCGTCCGACAGACCGGGCTGCCCGGCGGTCTCGGACAGGCTTTCCAAGGCCCAGCCGAGTTGCACCAGCCAGGTCGCCCGCATGGGATGGTCCGGCGGCGTGCCAGCGACAGCCTCGCGTCCGGCCCGGACGGATTCCTCCAACGCGCCTGGCCGCGCGGCCAGGAGCGTGAGCACGGCCGCGAGGTTGCCCAGGTATGTGAAGCGGTCGGGGTGGTCGGGCGGCGTGCCGGCCACCGCCTCGCGCATCGCGGCGACAGCCCCTTCCAGCCGACTGCTCTTTCTGTTGTGTTCGAAACTCTTCACCAGAACGGTTCCGAGGGAGTTGATGTGGACGACACGGCGAGGGTCGTCTTGCGGGGTGGCGGCCACGGCTTCGCGCGCGGCTTCGACGGCCTCCTCCAGGAGATCGCCGCGACCGGTGCGACCGGACAGCTTCTCCAGTGCCTCGGCAAGCACGATCAGACAGCCCGCCCGATCGGCGTGGCCGGCAGGCACGACGGCGACGGCTTCGCGCGCGGCTTCGACGGCTTCCTCCAGGTGGTCAGCCCGCCCGGTTCTGTTGAAGAGCCACAGGAGGCCCCGGTTCAGGCCCCGCAGTGCCACGCTGCGGTCCCGGCTCCCCAGGTCCTGGATGGCGAGCGACTCGCGCAGGACCGCGACCGACTCCTCCTGGTCCGCGACCCTGCCGGTCATGACGGATCGTCGGCAGAGAACGTCCCCGAGGTTGCACAAGGTCCTGCTCCGGTCGGGATGTCCCTGAGGGGCCGCGGCGGCCGCGGCCCGGGCCGCGTCGAGGGCCTCGTCCAGCAGAGCCGTCCGTCCGGTCAGCTGGGCCAGTCGCACCAGGATAGATCCGAGCATACTCAGCACGGCCGGCCGGTCGAGATGGTCCTGCGGGGCGGCAGCAGCCAGCCGGGCCGCCTCGGCGGCCGCCTCCAGGAGATCGGTCCGCCCGGTACGCTCGGACAGCTTCCACTGCACCCTTGCGAGGTTGCCGGCGAACATGCCGTACTCGGCCTGGCCGGGATGAGCCGTGGACAGCACCTCCCGCAGGATGGCCTCCGCCTCCTCCAACTCCCCGGCCCGACCGGTGTAGTCGGACAGCGCGAGCAGCTCACCGGCCAGATCACTCAGCCGTCCGACCCGGTCGGGGGTGCCTGGAGCCGCGGCACCCAGCGCTCGCCGTCTGTCCTCGACGGCCAGTTCCAGCTGTGTGAGCGGACCGCCATGTGTCGTGAGGAGCGAACGTGCGTATGCCAGGTTGTGCAGGTGACCGGCCCGCTCCGGGTCGTCCTCGGCGCAGGCCGCCACAGCCGCGCCCAGGGCGTCGACGGCCTCGTCGAGCAGTACGGCCCGGCCGGTCTGCTCGAAGAGGCCATGGAGCGCGATCCCGAGGGCGCTCCGGCAAGAGGCCAGAAGGGCGTGGCCCTCCGGGATGGCTGCCATCGCAGCACGGAGTGCCGCCACCCTGCGCTCTGGTGGAGTCGCCTCCCTCGCCGTCTTCACCAGGGCGTCCAGAACCGCCGTTTGGATTTGGAGGCAGCCGTCGCGCTCAGGGTGGCCGACCGGCGTGAGGGCCACCGCCCGTCCCGCCGACGCGACGGCCTCCGCCAGCACGTCGGAGCGTCCGTTGTGCCGTGCCAGGTACCAGAGCATCGTCGCGACCGCGCTCAGCCGACGGGCCAGGGCCGGATCACCCTCGGGAGTAGCAGCCACCGCCTCTCGCATCGCCTCGGCCGCCTCCCGCAGCGGGCCGATGCGACCGGTCTCCTCGAACAGGGTTCCCAGCCCGATGCCGAGGCCGTCGAGACGCTCGGCGCGCGTCGCGTCGTCGGGCTCGGTTGCGGCCACCGCCTCACGCATCAGGGTCACCGCTTCCACCAGTTCACCGGGCAGGCCGCCACGCGTCGCCAGGTACCAGAGGTCCTGTCCCAGGTAGAAGAGCCGACGTGCCCGATTGGGATCGTCGGCGGGGGTTGAGACCAGTACCTCCCGCAGGACCTCGATGGCCCGCTCCAGTCGGTCGATCCGTCCGGTCTTGCGGTACTGCTGATACAAGCTCACTCCGAGGCTGTCGAGCACCCATATCTCCTGGAGGTCGCGCCCCGGAACCACGGGGAAGGCAGTCAACAAGGCCAGTGTCCGAACGAGCCGGACGACCTTCTCGTCCAGGTTCTCCAGTGACCCGACCCTGTCGAACTGAGCCAGCAGATCGTGGGCTCGCATGTCCCAGATGCGGGCGGTCGGGTAGGAGCCGGCCGAGGCATGCGGGTCCGAGGCGACTTCCAGTTCGTCTCGCAGGTCCTCCGGAACCGACCGGGGATCGGATCGGTAGGAGGGCACCAGGTACCGGATGGCCGCGATCCGGTCTGCCAGCCCTTCCTGCCCACCGAGGGCCCGGCAGCACTCCCAGTGGTACCAGCCCAGCACGCGTGCCGCGCGAGGGTCCGTTCCGGACGCTGCCGCACGGGCCAAGGCCCGTACGGCCCAGGCGGCATCCTCACCGAGGAGCCGTACCGAATCCTGAGTAGCGCCCCGTACACATGCTTCCACCTCGGCGAGCGCCGTCTCGCGGTCCAGCACGGCCTTCCCCTTTCTCCGGCTCCGTCGACCTGTGCTCCCGCATTCCTGTATGGCGCCTCGGAAATACCCGGCACCGAGCGGGTCCTTCTTGCCGCTTTCCATCCCTTACCCAGCCGACACAAACTAGACTCCCAACCGCCCGGCGGTGACGGCGAATTGGATCCGGAACGGCGAACCCAGGACACAGGACACGGGAAGGCGGGACATGGACGAGGTAACGCGAGAACGCCTCGGGTTGCTCTGCGGCCAGCTCGGCTGGTCATCCTTCCGTATGCTCATCGCGAGCGCCGGAGCGGAAGCCCAACTCGACGGCCTCCTGGTGTTGCTCACCGGACCTGGCGACCCCGACGACACGCTGGTCACCGAGCTGCTCGACGCCGTCGAGGACGCCTATGCCCGTCAGGGGATGAGTGGCCTGACCGCCAGGGACGGCGCTTCCTCCGGAACCGTCCTTCTCCCACCAGGCATCACCGGTCAACGCACCCTCATCGGCTGGACCTGCCCGCTCGACCGATGCAACCGGGTGGTCACCGCCGATGAGACACCGCACCCGCCGACCTGTGGCGCCCACGGACCGGACGGGCGAATGACACCCTATCCGCCGACCGGACCGTGACCGCCTTCCTCACGGCGATCAGCACAAAACTCGCCGACCGATGGGTCAACCTCCTCCTGTTGCCGGGGCTGCTTTGGACCGGAGTACTCGCCGCCGCCCTACACCTCGGGCAGCGCCACCCCTTCGCTGTCGGGCAGTTGAGTGACGGGCTTGACCGACTGGCCGCGGACCCGGCCGCCCACGCCTCGGGCACCGTCATCCTCGCCACCACCGCCGCCCTCCTCACCGCCACCGGTGCGGGGCTGCTCGGCGGGGCACTCGGCGGGGCGGTGGAACGACTGTGGGCGGCATCCACCGACCGTCCGTCAGCCGCGTGGTTCCTGCACCGGCGCCAGCGCCGCTGGGACATCGCGACCCGGGGGCTCAAGTCCGCCATCCTCCGGGCCGCCACCCCGCAGCGCCACGGCATCAATCCGGCCGAAGCGGCCAGCCTGGTCCGCTCCTTGCAGCGCCGCCGCGACCGCCTGGGTCCTGCCCGTCCCAGCCGCCCGACCCGAGTCGGCGACCGCTTCGAACGGACCTCCCAACGGCTGGCCGAGGTCAACGGGCTCGACGACACCACCGCTGTCTGGCCGCGGTTGTGGACGGTCCTGTCCGGCGATCTCCGCAGCGACATCACCGCCGCCCGCAATGCCTACGCCGCTGTAAGCAGGCTGGCCGCCTGGGGTCTGCTCTACGTCCTCCTCGGTGCCATCTGGTGGCCCGCCCTCTTCATCGGGCTGACCCTCTTCGCCACTGCACACGACGAGCCCCGGGAATCGCTGACGTCCTGGCCAGCCTGATCGAAGCCGCGGCTGACCTCCACCTCAACGATCTGGCCGCCCGGCTCGCCGTCCCCACCGGCGCGACACCGGCCGCCACCGGACACGCCATCAGCGCCCATCTGCGCCTCACCGGAGCATCGGTACCGCGGCAGGTGGCGGAGACGACCGAGAACCCCGGCAGCGCGCCGGCCTAGCTGTTCTGTCCTGCGAGATTGGGGACGCGACTGCCGAGTGGCTTGCCTGCGAGTGCTCTGGCGGGTCAGGCTCGCGCGCCATCTCGGTCGGCCCCTGCCGGCTCTCACCCGAAGCTCGCCGCCGCTGTCCCGGGTCTCCGGCCGGGGACAGCGTGTCCAGGACGGGCGAGGGACCGGGCCGAGTTCCCGGACGGCGCTGGTGGTCAGTTCTCGTCGACGAACTCGTGCGTCTGACGACGGTAGGGCTCCGAAACGCCGGCGAGGCGGTTCCGCGGCCACAAGTCGGATCGCTCGCTGAGGGTCAGGTGGCCGTCCTGGCACGCCATCCAGACGTCCTCGTAGTCGAGGTGCAGGACGGCGTCTCCGGGGACCCGCGCGAGGACGGCGTCGGCCAGGCGGATCATGTCCTCCTGCTGGCCAGAGGGGTCGGTGTCCTTGCCAAGCCGGAACGCGACCAAGACGGTCAGGGTGAAGACGCGACCGCCGATCTGCAGGTCCCCCCAGGCCGGCCTCGGCTTCGGCCTGCCTCCCATCGGGGCTGCGTGCCTACTCCACCTGCTGCTCCACTGACCGGCGGAGCGGGCTGCTCCTTCTTCACAGAGCAGGAGTTGGCCGAATCCGCGGGCTTCCCCGGCTCTACGGAGCTGGCTCTCCCCGCCCGGGTATCGACGTGGGACGGCAGCGGCCAAGCTCCTGGAGCGACGAGGGTGCGTCCGTGGGCCCGGCTGGCGGGGGGCAGTCGTGCCGGGGGGCGCGGCGCAGCTGCCCAGCCGGGCGGCCCGGTACGACTGTGGTGAGTCCGGCCTGGCGACGACGCTACGCTCCGGCCGGCGGAGGCCGCCGACAAGACTGGGCGGGCCAGTGCGCGACAGCGGGGTAGGGCTGCTTCGCCGCCCGGGTCACCGGTAATTGCGGTGTTGCCCGGGGCATTTGTCTCGGTGCGCGCGGCCCTGCGGGGCTGTGGCGGGGGCGACGAGGGCGGCAGCCGCCAGGGTCGGGAACGGGCGGCGACGCACATCGTCCTCCTCGACGACCCGGTGCAACGCCGTTGTGAGCAAGCATCGGGCAGACGGTGTGCTGGACGTGGCGCGACGTAACCCGGCCCGGTGCCTCATTTCCGCCGACCAGGATTCAGTCCCGGTAGACCAAGTGCGCGTGGAGTTTCCCGGATTGGCGCTATCAGGTGCGGGTCCTACGAGGTCGGGGCTTCCAACGTTGGCCGCCATGCCTGGCGAGGGCCTCGGTCAACTCGGCCCGCTGCTCCTTCGACAATGGCCCGAGGATGCAGATGACTACTTGAGGTGATAGGTCGCTGAGGGGTGATATGTATGGCCAAGGCCATCCCGCCGGACGCAACTTTCTCAGTGGGCGAGCGCCCCACTCGAACCGCACGGCAACCCCGGTGACCTGGTGTGGGCTGCCGGTTTGGACCTCTCTGATGGTGATTTCCTCGATCCGGTGCCATGGGTACTCGTGGCGTCCCGCGCGATCGGTGGTCGCGATGCGGCTCCGGTCAACCTCCAGAGACCAGCCTGTCGTCTCGTCGGGCAGGCGTGAAAAACTCTTCAAGTCGCGGGCTTGAAAGGCAAGCCTGATCGTGGCGACGGTTGCGCCGAACCCCAGCATCACGGCCATCAGTGAACCTGACGTTCCGGGTCCGGTTTGGACGATGCCTGCAGGGTCCAGCAGTAAGGGGATGGCAATACACAGGACCGCCATCAGTCCGAGAGCCGCCGAGAAATATGCATGGACCGGCCAGGGGATTGGCGGCCGGCGGCTCGGGTGGATGTAGCTGTACGGGGATTCCTGGCCACTCCAGGCAGCATGGAAGGCGCTGGTCGATCCACTTTGCCGAACGCCCGCATCGATCAAGGGTGCGGGAGCCCCCGAGGGCCTCTGTCCGCGGCCGGTCCCGGATGTCTCCGCGTTCCTGTCGTCGGGGTCTGCCACATCCGACGGCGGCCCGGGGTCCGCCGGTTCCTGTGGGCTGAGCGGATTCGTTGCGGTGGTCGTCGTCCCGAGGGCGTTCTTCGCCACCGGCCAGGTGCCGGCAGTGTCCGTGCCGCGCTGGTTGGGAAGCGGCAGGTTGCGGCGGATCAGCCGCTGCCTCAGCTGGGGGTACAGGTCGGCGAAGGTCAGGACGGGCGGCCCCTCGGGGATTCCGGTGCCGATCAGGTCGAGGAGTTCCCCGGTGAAAGCGGTGTGGGTACCAGGTTGCCCTGCATGGGCGATGTGGTCAGCGGCCGTGAGGGTGTAGGTGCCGCGTATGTCGGCGGTGTCGGCGAGGAATTGCCCGTCCCCCGACAGTATGTCGATGGCGCGGCCGGAGTAACAGCAGTCCAGGACAACTGCTTTGACCTTGGCGGGACTTTCCAGCAGGGCGCCCCGGATCTTGGAGTACTCCAGCCCGGTGACGTCGGGGTGGTCGGCGTCGGTGTCGGTCACTGCCAGAATGAGGTCACCGTTCGCAGTGATGGTGCCGTGGCCGACGAAGTACAGCAGGAACACACCGCGGGTGTCTCTGGCAAGGCGACGCAGTTCGCCGATCACGCGGCGGGAATCGACCGGGTTCGGGATGGAGGTGACCCGTTCATAAGGCCAGCCACCCGACTCCGGGTCCACCAGCATCTGGTGAACGCCCTGCAAACTCATCGCGGCGGCGGGTACTGGGGGGAACGACGGGTCGCGGTAGTCGGAGACACCGATCAGCACCGCTCGGGAGTCGGTTCGATCGATTCGGTCAACTCGCGGCGTCATCGCCGTTTTCCAGCACCCGGGTGATCAGTTCGACCGGATCGCTGACGCTGCGGGCATCGACGTCGACCGTACGACCGTGAGCCGTGATGGTGATCTTGACATCCGAACGCCGGGTGCGCAGCCAGGCGGTGAGCGACTGAGCCAGCATCACGCCGACACCGCCCGAACCGACGGCGACACTCAGCACGTCGAGCGCGCCCCCCAGACCCGATTCTCCGATCTCCCCGCGCACGATCTGGACCGCACCCTGCAATCCTCGCTCCGCGCGTAACCAGACAGAGAGCGAGGCCAGTTCACCGATCTCGTCACCACCCTTGATGCCGATCGCTACATCCATGGCCCTCACTATGGCAAAGACGAGGCCTTGCAGTCAGGGAGTTGGGCTCTTCGAGGTCTGCTGCCACTCCGTACCGCCGCCCTGAACCGCCCGCGAGTACGGAATCCGACACATCGAAATCTTCAGCCGGCTACACCTGCGGACGGACCAGCCGCCCCGGCCCCCGACAAAGCCACGCGCTCCTGCGGGAGCTCTGGTGTGGGCCGCACCCGGCCTTCTCACCGGCGAGGGCTGCGGGCGGACTACGCCGGATTCATGCACCCGTCCATGAATCCACCACGATGCACGGCGATCTTCTGCTCCACGGTGAGCAGTTGCCACTGTCCCTCGCATTGCTCCTTCGGGTACGTCACCCCGCCTTCCGTCATCAGGAACTCCCGGGCGGCCCGTCCGACCGGGACCGCCGCCTCCCGATAGTTGGGCTTTCCGACCAGTTGCTGAGCCAGGAACGCTGGTGTACCCGGGGTCGGGCTCGGCCAGGATGCGGCGCGCGGCCCTGCCGTGGATGTGGCGGCCGACTGGTCATCGGCTGCACACGCCACTGCGCCGCCGATGGCCGTCGCCGTCAAAACTGCGGCCGCCAGGCTGGTTCTCACGTTCATGATCGGAGAAATTAACACGCCCACGAACAGCCTCGACTCGTGGGCGGGCCCTGGCGGCAGGCCCAGCAAGCCGCGGTTGAGGTCGAACAGGTCGATGGTGGCACGGCCTCTGGGGGTGAGCGGGTGGTACTGGCCGATCGCCAGGACCAGGCGTAGGTGGTGGTGTCGGGTCCTCGGCCGTGGCGTCGATGAGCAGCGGAGTCCCCTTGTCGTTCCGGCCCGTCTTGCGGCCCCGGCGCGCCTGGTCAGGGCTCCTCTCGGAGCTGTAGCCCGGTCACCCTGCCGTTCGAACGGCACCTGTCGGGTGAAGGGAACCCGCTCGGCATCCCAGGTTGTCCAGTAGAACGACATGACGACACGACCTGCGGGAGGGACGCCGGTGCGGGACTCGCCTTCCGAACGTGAAGCGGACTTCAGCCGTTTTGCCCACGCTGTCCATCCGGCGATGCTGCGCACCGCCAGGCTGCTGACCGGGGACCCGTATGCCGCCCAGGACTTGGCCCAGAGCGCCTTGCTGCGGATCTATCTGTCCTGGGGGCGTTCCGATACGTGGGACAACCCTGCGGCCTACGCCCGCAGGACCCTTGTCAACGTCCACGCCACCTGGCGTCGCAGGCACTGGTACCGGGAGATCCCCCACCGCAGTCCCCGGGAGCGGGGTCAGACCCAGGACCCCGCACAGCGTTGGGGGGACCTGGTGGATCTGGAGCGCGCTCTTGCCGCGCTGCCGGCCGCGCAGCGCACGGTCCTGGTCCTCAGGTTCTACGAGGACCTGAGCGTGGAGCAGGTCGCGCAGTTGCTGGGGTGCTCGGTGGGGACGGTCAAGTCCAGGACGAGCAGGGCTCTGGAGCGTATCCGCGGACGGGTGGAACTGTCCGGACGTGCGAGGAGGGAGCAGGAATGAACGACTTCGAGGGCCGGGAGCGGGAAGAACTCCGTTCGGGTCTGCGGGGGCTGGCGGATCGGCAGGTTCCTGTGCCGGCGCCGGTGCGCGAGGTGGTGGAGCGTGGGCGGCGCCGTCGTCGGGTGCGGGTGGCCGGTGCGGTCACGGCCGTCGTGGCGTGCGCGGTGGTGGCGGGCGTACTGTCCTGGCCGCGGTCCGCGCCGGACGAGCACCGGTCGGCGCAGGCGTCCGCGGAACCGACGGTCTCGGCGGCGGCGTCTGGATCCGCGTCCGCACCGGCGGCGGCTCTGCTCCGCCGCGAGGTGGATCCCGCCGGTCCGCCGGCCCAGCCCGGCAGTCCGGTGCCGGGCCAGGCGTATCCGTTCGACTGGGGCGTCCATTGCGGGGCGCGGTACCTGCGGTTCTCGGGGAGGATCTGGCAGGCGCAGGGCGAGGTGTCGCTTCCGCCGGGGCTGCCGGGAGTCCACGGGCCGAACTCCGCTCCGCTGGTGGTGCCCGGCTATGTGACGGTCACCGGCGCGGACACGGCCCGGTTCGAGGCGCCCGGCTACCTTCGGGAACCGGCCGCGTTGCGGGCCGTGGCCGACGCACCGCTCTGCGCGTGACCCTGGGGCGGTGCCCGGCGGGCACCGCCCCAGGGGCGTCAACGGGGGGCGTCAACGGGGGTAGAGCTGGTACAGGACCTCGTTGTAGTCGTCGTCGTTGGGCCAGGTGGCCTGGGGGTCCTGCCAGTACAGGCAGCTGCCCGTCGAGTCGTTGTGGCCCATGCCGAAGGCGTGGCCGGTCTCGTGGCAGGCCACGGCCTGGTGGTTGGAGGTGTAGGAGTCGTTGTACCGGATCGAGACCGAGCCGTCGACGAAGTGGCTGCTCCCGTCCCCGCTGTAGTAGGTCATGGCCAGCCATCCGGTCGCACCGTAGTAGTCCTCGGACACGTCCACGCAGTGGGTGCCGCCGGAGCCCGGGCAGCCTCCGGTCGCCCGGGCGACATGGATGTTCGGGGACTGGTTCCACTCGGTGATGACCGTGCCCACGGGCCACCCGGCACCGGTGCGGTCGTTGTAGTAGATCTGCGGGTTGGTGTATCCGTTGCGTGCCCACGTCAGGGGCGGGCAGGTGCCGGCGACGTTGCTGGCGGTCCCGTACCCGCAGGACCCGCTTTCGACCAGGGAGGGACTCGCGGCGGCCGTGCCGGCCGTGCTGGGGTCGATCAGGCCTTTGACGCCTGTGGCCTTCAGCTTCTTGTACAACTCGTCGGCGCTCACGCCCGGTGCGGCCAGGTAGTGCGCACCGTGGGTGATGCCGTCCGCGGTCCGGTACTCGACGTGTACCTCCGCCGGGGCGCCTGGAGTCGGGGAGCCGGGAGTCGGGGAGCCGGGAGTCGGAGCACCGGGAGCAGGCGTCGGGGAGCCGGGAGCAGGCGTCGGCGCGGCGGGAGTCACGGGGCGCGGCCCCGGTGCGGGCCCCTCCCCCGCGAAGGCGCTCTGAGCTGGTGACAGGACGAGAGTGGCGGCCGCCAGTACTGCCGCGGCTGTTGTGACGAGAGTCCGTTTGATGAGCATGAGTCCCCCTCTGTATCCGAACATGTGTCCGGGCCGAGAGGGATCCTTGCACGCACGGATCGCAGCGCCGGGGCCGTTCGGCAACTTGGCCGATTCTCGGAGTGCGGCGGTATCCGCGACGGCGCCACACATTTGAGGAAGGCCCAGCTCGCGGCTCTGGCCGATAAGCGTCTTGCCAGCCATATCCGTTTATAGGGATGCGGCTCGGTGCGTTTTTACCGCGATCCCATTTCGGCCAGACCTTCGGCGGAGAAGCGGTGACCACGGGACGCCTGGCCGCGTAGGCGAACCTGGTCCTGGTCCGACTTCCGTGGCTCAACCTCTACGGCCACCTCCTCAAGGAATCCGCCGACCAGGCCGTCAACGCCCTCGACCAAGCCCAGGCAAGCCGGCTTGCCGAACACGGTCCGACCGCCCACACACCACACCTGACCAGCAAGAAAAGTGGATCGCCCCTCACAATTCCGCGAGGGGCGATCCACATCACCGGAAACCAAAACAGCCGGTCAAACCGATATTCCGTCGGATCGACCGGCCGCATTGCGTCGGTTGAACGGCTGAGACGCGGGTGGTCGGCCGAGAGCTCGGCGGGACCGGCCGCGCCCGGTACGGCAGCAGGGCTCGGACCGCGCGTCGCGGTCCGAGCCCTGCCCCGTGCGGTGCCGCGCTCCGGCGGCGGTGCGTCAGCCCTGTACGGTGTCGCCGCCCGCCTGCCCGGCGCCCTCAGCCGTTCCTGCCTTCTCGCGCATCCTGCGCACCAGCTCCGCCTTCTGGTCGGCTGCACCCTGGCGGTCGAGGTTGCGGTGCGGACCGTTGTTCTGCCGTTCGGCGCGGGACTGCCTCTTGCGCTGGCCGCCGCCCATGCCCACGGGGTTGTTGATGTTCTTGCTCACGGTCGTGGGTTCTCCCGGTGGTGAAGTGAAGTGAACTGAAGTGATCTACGGATCCATCGGTGGGGGACGGGCCGCGACGTCGAAGGACGTCAGCAGGGGCCCATCACGCGCTCACTCGTAAATCGGCGTCTCGAAGAACATGGCAATGACGTTACCCGGTTCCGTCGGCCCTGCGCACCAACCCGCCCCCGCCCCCGCCCGCGCCCGGCTCGCTGTCTACCCCGGCGACGGATTCGGGATCTTCGACGGCGCCCGCGTCGAAGTCGAGGGCTACCGAGGGGGCGAGACGATCACCGGCGACCGTGTCCGGCTCTTCCACCGGGCCTTCGAGCGCCTCCGCGAGTCCGCCGTGTACGGAGACGACGCCCGGGCCGTCATCACCACGGCCCCGCGGACCGCCTGAGCTCCGACCGCCGCTTCCACACCCGCGAAGGACAACCCGCGAAGGACAACCCGCGAAGGACACCCCCCGATGGTCTGCCGTCCCGGCCGGTGAGGCGTCAGCCCGGGGACGGGAGGTTCCCACCCGCGGTGACCACGCCCGTCTCATAGGCGATGACGACCATCTGGGCCCGGTCATGGGCGTGGAGCTTGGCCAGGAGCCGCCGGACGTGTGTCTTGACGGTCGCGATGCTCAGCCCCAGGTGCTCGGCGATCGCGGGGTTGGGCAGTCCCCGGGCCACCAGTCGGAGAACTTCCCGTTCCCGTGGGGTCACGCCCGCCAGCTCCCGGGCGAGTCGCGGGTTCGGTTCGTGGCGTCCGGCGAACTCGCGGATCAGGCGGCGGGTGACCGCGGGCGCGAGCAGGGCGTCGCCGGAGGCGACCACCCGCAGGGCTGTCAGCAGGTCGGCGGGGAGGATGTCCTTCAGGAGGAATCCGCTGGCTCCGCCGCGCAGTGCCGCGTACACGTACTCGTCGAGGTCGAACGTGGTCAGGACCAGCACGCGGGTGCCGACGGCGTCCGGGTCCGCGCAGATGCGCCGGGTGGCCTCCAGGCCGTCCGTGCCCGGCATCCGGATGTCCATCAGCACGACGTCGGGCCGCAGCCGCAGGGCGAGTTCGACGGCCTGCTCGCCGCTGACGGCCTCGCCTGCGACGGCGAGGTCGGGCGCGCTCTCGATGAGCAGGCGGAAGCCCGTCCGCAACAGCGCCTGGTCATCGGCGATGAGGACCCGGACCGGCCGGTTCACCGTGCTGCCTCCGATCCGCAGGGCAGCCGCGCGTGCACCCGGAATCCGCCCGTCGCCAGGGGGCCGGCGGTGAGGGTCCCGCCGCACATGGCCGCCCGCTCCCGCATCCCGACGAGTCCGTGCCCGCCGCCAGGACGCCAGGGCGGGAGCCGGGGCGGGAGCCGGGGCGGGAGCCGGGACGGCGCGTCGTTGACGACCTCGATCTCGACCGCCTCGGGCCCCACCCGGGACAGGCTCACCCGGCAGTCCGCCGATCCCGCGTGCCTGACGACATTGGTGAGGGCTTCCTGGACGATCCGGTAGACCGCCAGTTCCACACCCGGGGGGAGCGGTGGATCCGGGTCGACGGACAGCTCCACGCGCGGACCCGCGCCGTCCGCGAGCGCGGGCAGGTCCGCCAGACCGGGGGCGGAGCCCAACTCGGCCCCGTCACCGGGTGATCGCAGAACGCCGAGCATGCGGCGCATCTCGGTGAGCGCCGTCCGGCCCGCCGTCCCGACCAGTGCGAGGGTCCGCTCGGCCTCCTGCGGGTTGGTGGAGGCCACCGCACGGGCCACCTCGGCCCGTACCGCGATGACCGTCAGATGATGGGCCACCACGTCGTGGAGCTCGCGGGCGATCCGCAGGCGCTCGTCCGTCACGGCCTGCCGGGCGGCGAGTTCCGCGTACGACCGCTGCTCTCTGAGCGCGGTGCCCACCAGCCAGGGCAGGGTCATCATCGACGACGCGAAGACGACGCCCCACGCGACCCCGGAGGCCGGGACCGCTCGCGGTCCGAGGGCCATGGCCGCCGCGACGGCGCCCAGCGAGCAGCCGAGCGCCATCGCGGACCGGCGCCGCGGCTCCCGCGCCGCCACCGTGTACAGGGCGGCCCCGACGGGGACCCAGGACTCCTCCCATCCGGTGAACACCATCGCGAGGACCGCTCCGGCCAGGACCGTGTACAGAACCCGGACGGGCCGTCGACGCCGTACCGCGACCGGCAGCCAGACCGCCGCCGCCACGGCTCCCGCGCCCCAGCCGCCGTTCCGTGTCTCGCTCACGCCGAACGCCAGGGCGAGGAGCACGGCCGCGACCGTGTCCACGCCGTGCCACTGTCCGTCCCCCAAACGTCCGGCCACCAGCGGCCGTGACTCCCCGTCACCCATGCCGGCCACGCTATCCAACCGGGGGCCCGGGGCCCGTCAGTCCGGAGGACGTCATCCCCCGGGCTGAGTCATCCGCGCGGCTGATGCCCGTCGTACCCTCCTGGGCTGACACCGGGTTCCTCCCCGGGGGCGAAGCCGCCGGGGCCCATCGGCCGGGACAGTGGAGCCATGAATCGGAGAACACTGCTGTCCTCGGGCGCCGCACTGGCCGCCGCCATGATCACGGGTCCGCTCGCGCCGGAGGCCCTCGCGCGACCGGGGCAGGAGGAACCCGTGCGGTTCCGGCTGCCCGCCCCGAACGGGCCGTACCCGCCGGGCACGGTCGCACTGCACCTGGCCGACCCCGCGCGGCCGGACCCCTGGGTGCCCTCCCGCCCCTGCCGTGAGCTGATGATCAGCATCTGGTACCCCGCCCGCGGCCGCACGGCCCGCCCCACCGTTCCCTGGATGCCTCCGGCGGCGGCCGACCGGTACCTGGCCCTCGTCGGCCTGCCTCCCGGCCGGGTACGACTGGGAGGCACCCACGGCCACGAGGGCGCTCCCGTCGGCGGCCCACCAGGCCCCCTGCCCGTCGTGCTCTACTCGCCCGGCGCCAACGCGTCACGGTCGTTCGGCACCGGCGTCGTGGAGGACCTCGCCAGTCACGGCTTTCTGGTGGTCACCGTCGACCACACCTACGACGCGGCGGCGGTCGCCTTCCCCGGCGGACGCGTCGAGACGAGTCCGCCGGGCGGGGTCAGCGACTACGCCAAGGCCCTCGCGGTCCGTACCGCCGACATCCGCTTCGTCCTGGACCGGCTCGCGGTCCTCCGCGCGGGCGGCCACCCCGGCGTCTGCCGCACCCCGCTGCCGACCGGCCTGCGCGGGGCGCCCGACCTGCGGCGCGTCGGGATGCTCGGCCACTCCCTGGGCGGCGCCACCACCGCCGCGACGATGCTCACCGACGGACGGATCACGGCGGGCATGAGCCTGGACGGGGGCGCGGCGGGCCCGGTGGTGGACGCCGGGCTCGACCGTCCGTTCCTGGTCGTGGACACCCCGGGCAAGGGCAGCATGGAGAACAACCCCGCCCTGCGCGCGTTCTGGTCGCGTCTGCGCGGCTGGCGCCTGCACCTGACCGTACGGGGAGCCGCGCACCAGTCGTTCGGCGACGACGAGCTGATCCTGCCGCTGATCGCCCCTCTCCTGGGGATGCCACCGGCCGACCTGGAGGACGAGGTCGGGACGATTCCCGCGCACCGGGCACAGGCGTTCCAACGTGCCTACCCGCGAGCCTTCTTCGACCTCCACCTCCGCGGCCAGGGGCGGCTGCTCGACGGCCCCTCCCCCGACTTCCCCGAGGTCGACTACGCCCGGTGAACGCCTTGGCGCCCGACCCGTCCGTCCGGGAGTCGGGCATCGAGCGGGCTTCCCGGTGCCCAGCCGTAGGCACGGGCGTCGTCGCCGGCCGGCGGTTGCGTGCCGAAATGCCGTCTTGGCAACCTGGGCTCATGGACGAGCAGAGGCGAAACGACGTGCTGGCAGCCGTCGGCCCCCGGCTGCGGGAACTGCGGCGGCGCAAGGCACTGACGCTGGCCGACCTGGCGGCCCACACCGGGATCAACGAGAGCACGCTCTCGCGCCTGGAGAGCGGGGCGCGCAAGCCGACCCTGGAACTCCTGCTGCCGCTTGCCGAGCTCTACGACGTCCCCCTGGACCAGCTCGTCGGCGCGCCCCGCACCGGCGACCCGCGCATCCATCTGCGTCCGGTGAGCCGCGACGGCATGACGTACGTCCCGTTGAGCCGCCCCGGCGGCGTCCAGGCGCACAAGCTGCTGATCCCGCCGACGCCCGGACGGGAGCCGGAGCCGCGCACCCACGAGGGGTTCGAATGGCTGTAGGTGCTGTCCGGACGGCTGCGCCTGGTGCCGGCCGATCAGCGCCTGGTCCTCAGGGCCGGTGAGGCGGCCGAGTTCGACGCCCACGTGCCGCACTGGCTCGGCTCGGACGACGACCAGGTGGTGGTTGCAGACGCTCGGTCACAGCAGGAGGGCCGCGGTGCGGGTGCCGCAGTTCAGCTCGGTGTTCGACGTCCTGCCCGGTACGGCTCTGGTGGCGACGATCCCGCGGCGGCTCGCGGAACTGCGGGCGGTCACCGATCCGCGGGTGCGGTTGGTCGAGGCGCCGGAAGGGTTCGACGCGTTTCCGTACGGGATGGTGTGGCACGCGCGGCTGGACCGCGACCCGATGCACTCCTGGTTGCGCGACACGATCCGCGCGGCGGCACGGGATCTGGGCCGCTGACGGTCGCGCTCGGGTTCGTCGGCCCGGAAGTCCCGTGGGCCCGGCAGCAGTTCCGCTGCCGGGCCCACGGTGTGCGGGGCGCCCCTGACATCCTCGTCGCGTGTCGGCCCTCGGTCGAAGGGGACCCGAGGTCGTCGCGGGTGCCCAGTGCCCGGGATGACGGGTCAGTGCGCGCTTGCGGGGACGTCGCCGAGGCCCTGTGTCCAGCCGCGTTCCTGGCTTCGCCGGGAGATCCGCCAGCCCGCCGGTGTGCGGGTGTAGTCGTCGATGTACCACATGCCCAGCAGCGCGAGCCGCGGATCGCCGTCCTCGGCCGGGAAGCCGAGGGCGTTCAGGCACATCACCCGTCCCGTCGCGCGGTCGCCGTCGAAGCGGATCTCCGGGTTGGCGATCAGGTGCTGGCACGCGGTGAACCGCGCCATGCTCGTCGCGAGGAACTCCTTCATCTCGGCACGGCTTCCGGCGATGGCGCCGAAGGTCGTGTAGTCGATATGGGCGTCGTCGGTGAATATCCCGTCCAGGGCGTCGAAGTCCTTGCCGTCGATGGCGGTCGTGTACGCCACCAGCAGCTCCTGGATCTCCAACCGGTCGGAGATTTCCTGAATGTCGAGCACTTTGACCTCCTGGGATGTTGCCATGGTTCACGGACCCCGCACCCGGGACGAGCTGCCGTCGTCATATCTCCTGGAGCCCGGCGTGGCCGGCTTGCTCACGGAGCCGGTCCTTTCGGACTTTCCCGGAGCCGGTGAGGGGTAGTTCGACGGACCGGAGCCAGCGCACCGGTGTCTTGTGGGGAGCCAGCCGCGCGCGGCAGAAGTCGTGCAGTTCCGTCGCCGTGGGTGGCCGGCCGGGTTCGGCGGGCACGAGCACGGCGACGACGACCTCCCCCCAGGTGGGGTCCGGCAGGCCGATGACGGCGACGTCGCGCACCTTCGGGTGGGTGAACAGCACCCGCCCGGTGGTCCTGGGTCGCGGTGAGCACGAGCTCGGGGTCGAACAGCCGGCACAGCACGTAGGAAGCTCGTCGGTGGGCACTGCCGAGCACCCCCATGGCGCAGCCGGCCGTGTGGAACAGCGGCGCGGCCGACGCCAGAGTGCCCCGCTCGGGCAACTGCGCCCGCTCGATCATGAACTTCGCGTTGGTCACCAGCCCGCGGTGGTGCAGGACCGCTCCCTTGGGGACCCCGGTGGTGCCGGAGGTGTACTGGATCTGGGCGGCGTCACCGGGGCGTACCTCCGGCAGCGGCCCGCTGCCCTGATGGGCACGCACGGTCGTCTGCCAGTCCGCGAAGCAGAAGGTCGTCCTGAGGTCCGGGAGCCCGTGCGCGGCGTCCCGGGCGATCGCGGTCATGTCGCTGCCGCGGAACGCCGCGGTGTGGAAGAGCCCGGCCGAGCGGGACTGCCCGAGTACGTGGCGCAGTTCCGCTGCTCTCAGCGCCGGGTTGGCGGTCACCAGCACCAGGCCGGCCAAGGCCGCGCCGTACTGGAGGATGATCCATTCGGGGATGTTGGGAGCCCAGATCGTGATCCGCTCGCCCGGGGAGAACCGGGCCAGCAGCCAGTGCGCGCACTGCTCGGCCTCGGCCAGCAGTCGCCGGTAGGTCCACCGGCGGTCGGTGCGGTCGGCCCCGGACGGCGACGGGGTGTCCGGCGGTGCGGCCTCGATCAGGGCGGTCCGGGATCCGGCGTCCCGCGCGGCCTCCCGCAACAGGTCTCCGCCGGTCAGCTCCAGCACCGGTGCGCCGGTTTCGGCCGGCCAGTACGACTCCGTCAAGATGTTCGGCATGTTCGTGAGCCGCCCCGCG
Organism: Kitasatospora sp. NPDC056446; assembly: GCF_042796115.1. Taxonomy (NCBI): domain Bacteria; kingdom Bacillati; phylum Actinomycetota; class Actinomycetes; order Kitasatosporales; family Streptomycetaceae; genus Kitasatospora; species Kitasatospora sp. NPDC056446. The sequence goes on from NZ_JBHTRF010000004.1 coordinate 166,621, forward strand.
CTAGGCGACCGAGGCGAACGGAGCGGCGTCCGCGAGCGCGGTGCCGGGGAGCGCGCCGCGTGGCGCGGCGGCGTCCGCCGTGCCCAGGCACTGTCCGCCGGCGAACAGTCCCAGTTCGTAGTACACGGTGTGCTCGTCGTAACCGCTGACCGCGATCCCGATGTCGTAGGCGCGGGGGTAGCGGACCTCCCCGAGGTAGTTCACCTGGTAGCGCCAGGGGAGGAACCTCGGGAGCCTCCCGGCGGAGCCGTCTCCCAGCAGGCCGTGTGCGTGGGCCGCGATCGCCTCGTCGTACCAGCCGAGTTGGGCGATGTAGTTGACGTGCAGGTTGTGATCGACGTCCCCGACGCGGGCGTGGACGGTCACGGTGTCCGGGTAGTACCGCCGCTCGCCGCGGCGCGGATCGGGTTTCACCGCGGCCGCCGCACCGGTTTCCGGCAGGCGCAGTTCGTCGAGGTCGGCGCGCAGCTCGTCCGGCAGGGCGATCGTCCCGGACTCTCCCGCGAGCACCATCGTGCCCTCGGCCGTGGCGACGAGCTGCCCGTCGGCGAACATCCCCTGACGGTAGGTGTACGAGGACCGCCCGATCGCACGCATGCCGGTACCGATCCGGACGGTCTCGCCGGTCCCGCCGAAGGCCGTCCGCCGTTCGACACGCTGACCGACGAACAGGAAGCGGAACGGCCCGAATCCGCCTTCGGCCACGAGCTTGTGGAAGCGCGCGAAGCGCAGACCGACCAGCGGTTGCTCGAACAGGCGCGACAGGGCCACGGTGCTCGTCGTGCCGTCCGGCGCGAGGTCGTCGAACCGTTGCGCCACCTGCCGGTGGTCGGGAAAGTCGTCCTCGGCCGGGAAGGCGGCGGCGGACTGTCGGTCGATGGTCACCATGGTTCCTTTCGAGAGGGTCGCCAGGCCCCGGGCGGGGGCCGCGACCCGTGGATCAGCGCGCGGTCCTTGAAGGCGCGGTCCTTGAAGGCGGGGACGGCGAGGGGGTCGGCGAAACGCACCCCGGGGACCGCCGCGGCAACGCCGGACGTGCCGGCCGCGGTTCGGCACGAGCCGGCGTCGTGCCCAGCTTCCACCGCCGGCCGGGTCGTCACCAACGCGAGTTGGGGATCTCCCCCATGCACCCGGCGCATGACACGACGGGGAAACGCTCACCGGCCCTGGACCGAGTGGGATCCGCTCGGTCCAGGTGTCCGGTCAGGCCCGTTCGGATGCCCGGCCGTGCTCGGAGGCCTCGGTGCCGGACCCGGTCGGAGCCGGCTCGGGCCTTCCCGGGAGGAGGAGGCAGACCGGGACGGCGATCGCGGTGAGGACGACCGACCACCAGAAGGCCTCCTGGAAGCCGCCGACCGTCGCTTCGCCGGAGTGCGCGCCGGCGGCGGCGTGCTGCAGCACGACGGCGAGGACCGCCGTCCCGAACGAGCCGCCGAGTTGCTGGGTGACGCGGATGAGGATGCTGGCGTGCGGGATCTCGTCCCGTCCCAGGCCGGCGAAGCCCGCTCCGCCCAGCGGGATCATCGCCGCTCCCAGCCCCATGCCCCGCAGGAGCAGCACGCCCGTCAGGAGGATCTCGCTGGTGTCGGCGGTGGCGAAGGCGAACGGGACGGTGGCGAGGCAGGCGACGAGCAGCGAGACGACCGCGACCGGGCGCGCGCCGAACCTGTCGGTGTACTTCCCGGCGATCGAACGGGACAGCAGGGTGCCCACGCCCTGCGGGATGAGCAGCAGGCCCGCGCCGAGCGCGTCCGTCCCCCTGACCTGCTCGAAGAAGAGCGGCAGCAGCAGCATGGTGCCGTAGAGGGCGGCGCCGGCCAGTACCAGCACCACCGAGGACGAGGCGAGCGGCCGGTGCCGCAGGAGCCGGATGTCGACCAGGGCGCGTGCCCGGCGACGCAGGGCCCAGGCGACGAAGGCGAGGACGAGGACCAGGCCGGCCAGCAGCGGGGCCAGGACCCGGGTGCTGTCGAGGCCGGTCGTTCCGTCGAGGCGTGAGAGGCCGTAGACGATCGCTGACACGCCGGGTGACAGCAGCAGGAAGCCGACGACGTCGAGTGGCTTGCGGGCGCTCGGTTCGTCGGCCGGCAGGTTGCGCCAGGCCAGCCATGCCCCGACGACGCAGAAGGGGATGTTGATGGCGAACAGCCAGCGCCAGGTGCCCAGGTGCAGGATGACGCCGCCCAGGACGGGCCCCAGGATCGGCCCGAGCGAGGTGGGCACGGTGATCAGGGACATCAGCCTGCCGATGTTGCGGCCGCCCCCCGCCTGCATGATCAGGGTGGACGTGAGCGTCATCATGAACCCGCCGCCGATGCCCTGGAGGACGCGGAAGGCGATGAGGCTCGGTGCGCTCCAGGCCAGGGAGCACAGGATCGATCCTGCCAGGAAGACGCAGAGCGAGACGATCCACAACCGCTTGCCGCCCAGGGCCGACTGGGCCCACGCGGCGATCGGCATCGTGACGGCGAGCGCGAGCAGGTAGCCGGTGCTGACCCACTGGATGGTGTTCAGCGACGTGTGGAGGTCACGGCCGAGGTCGTTGATCGTGACGCTGAGGATGGTGGTGTCGAAGACGACCGCCAGCGCCCCGACGATGATGGTGACGGCGACCCGCCGTACGTACGGATCCATGCGGTTCGGGTCGCCTGCGGGGGCGGACCGGGTATCGGTCGCATTGCCCATGAAGCCCTCCTGGGCCGAAATCGAAGCATTGGTTGGCGCGCACACGCAGCGACGGAATGCGTTCATCGCGCACGGAACGTCACGGACGGCACTCCGGGATCGGTGTGCTGCGCCACTCGAAGGACGAACGAACGCCGTTCGTCGCGAACAGCGTACGTCACGATCGCGCGAGCGCCAACCCCGTCCACCCCACATACGCTGGACGTACGTTGTTCGTGACGAACGAGGTCCGCCCCTCTGGGCCATGGACCGCCCCGGCCTGCCCCGCGAGGAGAGAGGTCCCCTGCCGGAGGGTCCGGCAGGGGACCTTCTCCGTTCAGAACACGCGGTCCCGCCGGATGTGGTGCGGAATCAGGTCGAGGAAGGCGTGCAGCGCCCGCGTCGGCGGACGCGTCGCGGAGGCGACCACGCTGAGCGTCCAGGCCGGTCGGGCGTCCTCGAGGGGGACGGTGCGAACGGCGTCGCCGGCCGTCGCGGCGAACTCCGGGGGCAGCAGGGCCACGCCCAGGCCGTGCGCCACGTAGTCCGCGATCGTGGTGATGTCCGAGACCTCGATGAGGACCCGCCGGGTCAACTCCTCCTTCGTGAACGCGTCGTCCACGATCTGGCGCTGCCCGAAGCCGGCGGGCATGTCGACGAAGGCCTCCCCCGCGATGTCTGCGAGCCGCACGCTCCTCCGGCGGGCCAGTGGGTGACCGGCCGGGACGAGCAGTTGGACCTCGTACCTCTTGATGGCCGTCGAACTGAGGTGTTCGTCCTTGATGTCGGCTCCCACGAAGGCCACGTCGACATGGCTCTCCTTGATGCGTTCGATCAGCCCGAAGGTCCCCCGCTGGGAGGTCTCGGTGCGCAGCCGGACCCCGGGGTGACGGCGGTGGAAGTCACCGGCGAGGGCGGGTACGTCGATCACCGTCAGCCCGCTGAGGACGCCCACGGTGAGGCTGCCGCGCAGCCCCGTGGAGAGCGGTTCCACCGCCGCCCGGGCCCGGTCGAGTGCCTCGATCGCGGTGCGCGCCTCGGGGAGGAAGGCCGATCCGGCCTCGGTCAGTCTGACCGACCGGGTGGAACGGAGCAGCAGTTCGGCCCGGAGTTCGTGCTCCAGGGCCTTGATGCCGGCCGAGAGCGTGGACTGGGTGACGTGCAGTCGCTGGGCGGCGCGCGTGAAGTTCAGCTCCTCGGCGACGGTGATGAAGTACTCCAGCCGCTTCTGATCCACGCCCACCCTCATTCATCGACATATCCGATTGGCCATTCGAAAACATTCGTTGGACACGATAGACGCGACGGGCGACCGTTGTCGTGCGGGCCAACGCCCGGATCGGAAGACGTCAGCGAAAGAGGAAGACCATGCGTGTACTGCTCACCGGCGGCACCGGCTACATCGGAGCCGCGGTGCTCGACCGGCTCGTCTCCGGCGGCCACCAGGTCACCGCCCTGGTCCGCTCGGCCGAGAAGGCCGAGCAGGTGCGGGCCAGGGGCGCCGAACCCGCGGTCGCCGACCTGGCGGACCACGACGCCCTGACGGCACTCGCCACCGCGAGCGAGGGCGTGATCCACCTGGCGTCGCCGGGTGACGAGACCAGCATGAGCGTCGACGAGGTGGCCGTCGTCAGTTTCCTGCGCGCGCTCCGGAACACGGACCGGCCGTTCGTGCACACCACCGGTGTCTGGCTGCACGGCAGCGGTTCGGCGATCACCGAATCGTCCGGGATGAACCCCCCGCGGCTGACCGCCTGGCGAGTGCCGATCGGCGAGCTCGTGCGCGACGCGCAGGGCGTGCGGACCTCGATCATCGCGCCAGCCGTGGTGTACGGCCACGGCGGCGGTCTGCTGAACCTCGTCGCCGCCGGCCCCCGCACCTCCGGCGACACCCCGGCACTCACCATGATCGGTTCCGGTGAGCAGCACTGGAGCACCGTGCACGTGGACGACCTGGCCGAGCTCTACGTGCTCGCGCTGGAGAAGGCCCCGGCCGGTTCGTACTTCCTCGGCGCCGGCGGTGCGAACCCGACCGTACGGGAGATCACCGAGGCGGTGAGCCGCTCCGTCGGCCTGGCCGGACGCGTCGAGCCCGAACCCGTCGTGCAGACGCTCGACCGGCTCGGCCTGCTCGGCGAGGCCCTTCTCCTCGACCAGCGGGCTTCGGGCGACACGGCCCGGCGCGTCCTGGGCTGGGCCCCCTCGGGACCGTCGGTCCTCGACGACATCGCGCGTACCCGCTTCTGAGACGAACCCGTGCCCCGGGCCCCGCCGTAGCCGGGGCCCGGGGCACGGGCTGCCGGGCCGACCGAGGCCCGCCCGGCCGCAACCCTTCCTGAGGAACTCCGACATGAGCACTCCCCCCGCTCCGACCGGGTCAGGTCACCGCCGTCCTGCCCGGCCCGGCCCCCAGTCGGCGGGACAGTCCCGCCGACCCGTGCCCCGCGCCGGCTCGCCGGCCGTCCTGGCGGCCATCGCCACCGGCATGGTGGTACCGGTACAGGCCCGTCTCAACGGCGAGCTGAGCCATCGCCTCGACGACGGCATCGCCGCGGCAGCGATCAGCTTCTCGGGCGGACTGGTCCTGCTGTCCCTCCTCGCGCTCTTCTCCCCCGCACTGCGCGGCGCGCTGCGGCGCCTGGCCGGCGCCGCGCGGAACGGCCGGCTCCCCCGCCGGTACCTGCTGGCCGGTGTGCTCGGCGGCACTTTCGCCCTGGCCCAGTCCACCGCCGCGCTGGTGACCGGAGTCGCCGTGTTCACGGTGTCGGCCATCGCCGGCCAGACCCTCGGCGGTCTGATCGTGGACAGCCGGGGGATCGGCGGCGGCCTGCGGCGGCGCCCGGGCGCCGCCCGGCTCACGGGAGCGGCCGTCGTCCTGGTGGCCGCGGTCGTGTCCGCCCTGCCCCGTTTCACCGACGGCCTCGCACCGGCCACGATCATCCTGCCGGCCCTCGCCACCGTCGCCGCGGGCTTCCTCCTCGGTGTGCAGCAGGCACTGAACGGAGCGACGACGGCCGCGTCGGGCTCGCCGCTCGCGGCGACCTGGCTCAACTTCCTTGTCGGCGCGGTGTTCCTCGGTGCGGCGTGGGGGGTCGGAACGCTCGTGCGGGGGACCTCGGGGCACCCCCTGCCCACCAGTGCGTGGGTCTACCTCGGCGGTCTGTGCGGCGTGGTGTTCATCGGCGCCTCGGCATTCCTGGTAGGCCGGATCGGTGTCCTGCTGCTGAGCATGGCCTCCATCGCGGGGCAGCTCGGCGGCTCGATCGCCCTGGACTTCCTGGCCCCTTCGGGCGGTCGGTCCCCCTCCGTCCTCACCGTCCTCGGTGCGCTGCTCACGTTCGGCGCCGTCGGAATCGCTTCCCGGCGCCCGCGTGGCACCGACGCGACGTGATCCACGTCCGCGCCCGGACCGCACGCGGACCCCACCGCCCCCCTCTCGATCGAAAAGCAACACAGTGCCGCCCACGGCACGGAAGGAACCACAGGTGTCCCAGAACCAGCCCGAGAACAAGGAACGCATCCTGATCAAGGGCGCGTACCTGATCACACAGGACGACAGGCTCGGCAACCTCGTGGGCGACGTCCTCGTCGCCGACGGCAGGATCCTCGACATCGGCCGGGACCTGTCCGACGACCGGGCCAGGATCATCGACGGCGCGGGCAACGTCGTGCTGCCCGGCTTCATCGACACCCACCGCCACAACTGGCAGGGGGCGCTGCGCAATCTCGGCCCCGCCTGGACGTACCAGGAGTACCGCAGCCAGGTGCAGATCGGCCTCGGACAGTACTTCGACCCGCGGGACGTGCACATCGGCAACCTGGCGGCGGACCTGATGTCCCTCGACTCCGGGGTGACGACCGTGCGGGACGAATCGCACATCAGCAACAGCCCCGAGCACTCGGACGCGGCGATCGCGGCACACTGGGAGTCGGGCATCCGCGCCGTCTTCGACCACGGCTGGCCGTCGACGGAGGCGGAGCAGTGGCAGTTCGGCAGTGACCGCAGCCACCCCGACGACATCCGGCGCATCCGCGACGAGGTGCTCTCCGACGACTCGGCACGGGTGACCCTCAACGCGATGCTCCGCGGACCGGAGCTGTCCACCCCCGATGTGTCCGAACGCGACATCCGGCTCGCCCGTGAGCTGGGCCTGCGCATCAGCATGCACGTGGGCCTCGGCGAGTGGGGGGCGCGGCAGCAGGCCGTCCGTCAGCTGGAGGAGGCCGGGCTGCTCGCCTCCGACATGACGTTCATCCACCTGTGCACGTCGACCGACGAGGAGCTGCGGATGGTGGCCGCACGCGGTGCCACCGCGTCCGTGGCCGGCGCGCTGGAGGTCTTCATGCCGGGCCTGGGCCAGCCGGCCACCAACCGGCTGCTGGCCGCCGGTATCCGCCCGAGTCTCAGTGTGGACACCGAGACGATCGTGAGCGGTGACATGTTCGGCGTCATGCGGGCGACCCTCGCCTACCAGCAGCTGATCCTCGCCGGTGCGGCCGGGCCCATGGACCGTGCTCCCGGCCTGCCCACGTTCGACGCCGCCGACCTGCTGTCCTTCGCGACCATCGAAGGCGCGCGGGCCGCGGGGATCGACGACCGCACCGGCAGCCTGACCCCGGGCAAGGAGGCGGACCTGATCATGATCCGGCTCGATCACGCCAACATGCTGCCCGCCACGGATGTCGCGGCCACGATCGTCGCGGGCGGCCATGCCGGCAATGTCGACCTGGTCGTGGTGGCCGGTGACGTCCTCAAGGAGAACGGTGTGCTGAAGGGCGGCGACACCGTCTTCGACGAGGCCGCGGCCTCCCGTGACCGGCTCTTCCACGCCGCCGGTCTGCCGCTCCCGGCCTGAGCGACGGCACGGCCGGCTGCTCCACGACGCCGAGCCCTACCGCCGGGCCTACGACGTCGGCCCGCTCAAGGCCGTATCAACCCCCGGAGGATCGACGCGGCGCCGCGTCAGTCGTGGAAGAGTACTTCCGGATTGTTCGGCGAGGGGCCGTCCAGCAGCGGGCTGTGGATCCCGTTCAGCGTCTGGTCGAAGAACGCCGCCACGTACTCGCGGGTGATCGCCACTCCGCGTTCCGGGGAGAGGGGCGGCGTCGGAAACCCGGCCTGCTCCTGAAGCAGGTCCAGGTCGGCGAAGCTGAAGTGGTCGGCGCCGGCGACCGTCAGCCACTTCTTGTCGCCGCCGAGGGCGGCCCAGGCCCGCTCCCACGTGGTGTCGGAGCCGCCGGGCGAGTGGCTGTCGGTCACGCCCAGCATGAGGAGCGGCCGGTTGATCCGGCCGGGCATCGGCGCCGGGTGGAAGCTGCCGTCCATGTTCACTCCGGCCCGTACTCGCGGGTCGGCGATCATCGTGGCGGCGGCCGCCGCTCCGCCGATGGAGTGTCCGGCCATGCCGATCCGGTGCTTGTCGATGAGGTGTGCCAGCGGCCACGCGGTATTGCCGTGCGTCAACTGGTCGATCACGAAGGACACGTCCAGCGCGCGGCTCGCGGCGACGGAGTCGAAGTCGAAGTCGAGCCGCGCCGGGTCGTCGCAGATCGCGCACGGCGGCGTCTGGCCGTCCGCCAGCGTCTCGCCGCTGTCCTCGTAGGTGTGGCCGACGAGCGCGACGACGTAGCCGTGACTGGCCAGGTCGGTCGCGAGCGCGGTGAGCGTCATGCGCGGGTCCTCGTACGCGGGTGAGAGGACCACCAGCGGATGCTTGCCGCGCTGCGGCCGCGCGCCGTCGAAGGCCTGAGTGGTGACGCCGGCAAGGTTCTGCGGGGTGACGCCGGAGTCCGCCGGCAGGTTCCGGTGTCGGATGATTCCGGCTGCCTCGGCGAGGGTCATGTAAGGGGCCGGAGTCCCGGTCCCGGGGACAGCGGGGTAGATCATCGTGACGGTCAGTCGGCGGGGGCCGGATGACGGCACCCACGGGTCGGGACGGCCGGCGTCGGTGAGGTGGATGACGTCCTCGCCGGCGGCGTAGGGGCCGGTCGGCGCGGGGAGTGTGCCCTGGAAGGACCGCGTGGGCGCCGTGGCGGTGGCCGGTGCGGTGTCGAACGCGTGCGTGGCCGACGGTGTGGCCGACGGTGTGGTCGTGGCGGCGAACCCGGAGCCGGTTCCGGTGACGAGGGCGGCGAGCGCCAGCACCGCGACAGCGCTGATACGGCGATTGCGTTTCATGGGATCGACGCTAGATTCCGCGGCTCCGTGTCGAATCGGCCCGTGGATGTAAAGGTTGCGGTGCCGTCCGTAACCCCGGCGAGGTACCGGAGTAATCCGCCGGGAGTACGTCGTGCGGCGCGGGGCTCCCTTCGCCGGCCGAAGGGGTGGCGGGCGAGCCGGAGGTCAGCTCCAGGCCCGTCGTTCCTCGCCGCGGGGATCGTGGACCAGGGCCCACTCGGCGTCGATGCGCATGGTGGCCCGGTGTTCGGTGTCGTACCGGGCCCAGCCTGGGTCACCGGTGGTGGCGAAACGGATCCAGGTCTCGTGCATGCGGGCCGCGAGGTCCGCGGGGGGCTCGTCGGGGCCGAGCAGGGCGGCGGGGCCCCGGAGCCTCGGCAGGTGCGCGAGGTCGAACACGAAGGGCAGCTCGACCGCGTGCGCGGCGCCGAGCGCTCCGTCCAGGGCGGGCGAGCGCCAGGCGAACTCGTAGGCGAAGGTCGCCGATCCGGCATGGGCGGCATGGGCGGCGTGGGCGTCGGCCAGGGCCCGGGTGCCCGTGCCGAACAGCGCGTCGCCCATGATCGCGGAGCGCAGGTCGCCCGGTGACGCCCCGGGGCGTGTCCGGCGGTACGTCTCGACGAGCCGGGCGGGGTCCGGGTGCGAGCGTGCCGCCGTCCGCGCCACGTCCTCGGCGGTCGAGGAGGCGTACCTGCCGACGGGGACCAGGTACAGGAGGCCCTCCTCGGTGTTGGTGCCGACGAGCAGGTCGACGTCGGAGCCGTGTCCGGCGGCGACGGCCTCGGCGGGCTGGGTGTCCAGGACCAGGCTGAAGGGGCTGAGGCCGATCAGCGGGTCGTGGTGGGTGGCCGTCCGCAGGTCGATGCCGGCGAGTTCGGACGCGGCCGCCACGAGGCATTCGTCGGAGACCCCGGCGAAGGCGTCCACGTGCGGCTCGACGCCCAGCGCCGCGGCCGCGGCGGCGGTCACCCGGGCGGCCTGCTCGGTGGTGAACGCCCCCAGGCCGCTGCCGCTCTGCACGATCGCCCTGCGGAACAGCCCCACGGCCGCCGGGGCGGCGAGGACGCCGCCGACGATGGTGGCCCCGGCCGACTGGCCGAAGAGCGTGACGTTGTCCGGGTCGCCGCCGAACGCGGCGATGTTCTCCCGCACCCAGCACAGCGCCTCGACGACGTCGAGCAGGCCGCGGTTGGCGGGGGCCCCGGGGAGGTCGAGGAACCCGGCGATGCCGAGCCGGTAGTTGAGCGTGACGAGGACGACGCCGTCACGGGCGAAGGCGGACCCGTCGTACAGCGCGGAGCGCGTCGAGCCGGCGACGAACCCGCCACCGTGCACGAACACCATCACGGGCAGGCCGGCGCGCGCGGGGGTGGGCGTCCACACGTTGACGGTGAGGTAGTCCTCGCCCCGGCTCCAGCCGGCACCGAAGTAGGGGGCCATGTCGATGCTGCCGAGCCCGCGTTCGGCCTGCGGGGCGTTCGGGCCCGGCACGGTGGCGTCCCGTACGCCGGCCCAAGGCCCGTGCGGCAGCGGGTGCGTGAACCGGCCGGCGCCCACCGGCGCAGCGGCGTAGGGGATGTCGAGGAACACGGTCGTGCCGTCGTCGCGGCGCAGGCCGCGGACGGCTCCCCGCGCGGTCGTGACGACGGGTTCGGGGTGGTGCTTCATCTCTGGTGCCCTTCCGGGGGCTTCAGCCCTGCTCGGTGTACGGGGAGAAGGGCGCCCAGCCCTTGATGCCGAAGGCGCTTCCCTCGCGCGTGACCTCGACGGCGCCGTGGCCGCCCAGGTGGGCGGGGATCACCAGGGCGTTGTTGTCGGCCGCCCAGCCCAGGACCCTGCGGCGGGTGGCCCGCGCTTCGACGGGGTCCTCGCAGAAGCAGCTGTTGGCGTCCGGTTCGAGGATCTGCACCGGGCTGTGCAGCATGTCGCCGATGAACACCGCGCGGTCCGTCCCCGAGGTGAGGGTCAGCACGGAGGAGCCGGGTGTGTGCCCGGGGGCGGCGTCCAGACGCAGGTTCGCGTCGATGCGGTGGCTGTCCTCCCACAACCGCGTCCGGCCGGCCCGGTGCACCGGGGCCACGCTGTCCTCGAAGACGTTCTGGTTGCCGCGGCCGAGGAGCGGCTCGTGCCCGTTCTCCGGGTTCCAGAAGTCGAAGTCGGCCTTGGGCATCAGGTAGGTGGCGTTCGGGAACGTGGGCACCCACTGCCGCCCGTCCAGGTAGGTGTTCCAGCCGACGTGGTCGACGTGGAGGTGCGTGTTGATCACGACGTCCACGTCCTCGGGCCGGACGCCGGCCCGGGCGAGGTCGGCCAGGAAGTCCGTTTCGAGGCGGTTCCAGACCGGGGCGTAGGGGCGGTCCTTGTGGTTGCCCACACCGGTGTCGACCAGGATCGTCCTGCCCTCGCTGCGCAGCAGCCAGGTCTGGATCGCGGATTTCACGTGGTTGCTCCCGGAATCCAGGAAATGCGGGGCCAGCCATTCGGCACCGGTTTCCCAGACCTCCTTCGAGCTTTCCGGGAAGAAGGTGTCGGGTGTCATCTCGACGGAGCCGAAGTACTCCCGGACCCGGGTGATCGAGACATCGCCGAGGGTTATCTGTTCCATGGGGTTTCCTTGAAGTCCGGAGGATCGGTTCGACCGTACGGGCGGCTCCGGTGGGCGCGGTATCAGTCACGTGACTGCACCTGCCCGCGGCCCCGGCCGCGACCACGGGTTCGCGGGTTCAAGGGTTCAAGGGCGGGACTGGTGGTCGAGGACGACCGGCTGACAGGCGCGCGACGGGCGGCGGACGGCCGGCGGCGGGCCCCAGGACCCCGCTCGCCGCACTGTCCCGGCTCCCCGGTTCGAGGCCCGGGACGGCGTGCCCGCCGGGCTCGGCCCGTCGGTCGTGGAGCACCCGACGGGCCGTCGGGTCCCAGGCCGGAGCGGACGCCTCCGGGCGCGCCGACTGTCCGGTACTCGCCGACCGACGCCGGGACGCGCAGGGGCGCCAGGACCCGCACGGGGATGCCGGGCTCACCCCTCCTGCGAAGTGCTCAGCGGCGAGCCGTCCTGGCGAGCAGCCCGTCGATGACGGCGTCGACGGCGGCATGGAACCGCGTCTCGCTGTCGCCGGTGACGAGTTGTGCGGCGTGGGCGGTGATCAGGGGGAAGCGCTCGGGCGGCAGGGCGGTGAACCTCTCGTAGAGTTCGTCGGCCCGGTCCCGGGGGGCGGCGAGCCGGGCGTCTGCCTCGATGGCGGAGTGGTTCACCAGCGTCGCGAAGATGTCGACGGCCCAGGCGGCGTCCTGCGGGGCGAGCCCGCCGGCGAGCAGGATGCCCAGTTGGTTCTCCAGCAGGCGCACGGTCGCCTCGCTGCGGGGCGGTGCGGCGATGGCGGTCGCGGCGATCCCAGGGTGGGCGATGAACGCCCGGCGCAGGCGGGCGAGCAGTTCGTGAACCTGGTCGCGCCAGCGGCCGGCGTCCGGGGCTTCGAGTTCGACGGCGGCGACGATGCGCTCCTGCATCGCCTGGAGCAGGCCCTCGCGGCCGGAGACGTACACGTAGAGCGAGGCCGGTCCGGTGTCCAGCGCGGCCGCGACCTTCCGCATCGTGACCGCCTCCACGCCCTGGGACGCCAGGATCTCCAGCGCCGCGTCGACGACCGCGTCCTCGCTGAGTGGCGGCTTCGCGGGGCGGTCGCGCGTGGAACGCCGGCGGCTTTCGGAGTTCATCGGTGGTGGACCTTTCGGCGGGCCGCGGCCCGCTCGGCGGCAACCAGGAGGGGCGTACGGCATTCGTCACGAACATCGTACGTCCAGCCTGCGCCGGAAGACCAATGGTCGGCGGGGCCCTGTCGTGGTTCTCCCCGCGTTAGGATCCGGGGTGTCCCGAGTCCCTGGAGTGCCTGTGGAAAACGGTGGGAGGGCTCGCGGGGAGGAGCGCTCGGCCCGGAGTGCCGAGGTGGCACCGGTGGGCCGGCAAGCCGAGATCGCGGAAGTCATCCGGCGTGTCGGCGCCGACCGGTCCCGCGGTGGCGTGCTGGTCGTCACGGGTGAGCCCGGTGCCGGAAAGACCACGCTGCTCGACATCGCGGCCGACCACGCGCGCGGGGCGGGCGCCCGCGTGCTGCGATCGGTGGGGAGCCGGTCCGAGGCGCGTCTCGGATTCGCCGGTCTCCACCAGTTGCTGCGCCCGGTGCTCGGTGCGGTGGAGGGCCTGCCGGCGCGCCGGCGCGGCGCGCTCGCCGCCGCCCTGGGGATCGAGGAGTGCGTCGAGGCCCCCGACACGATGGTGGTGGGGCCGGCGGTCCTGGACCTGTTGTCGGACCTGGCGGAAACGGCACCGCTGCTGGTGCTGGTCGACGACGCCCAGTGGATCGACCGCGGCTCCCTGGAGGTCCTCTCCTTCGTGGCGCGACGCATGGACACCGAGACCGTGACCCTGCTGGTCGGAGTCCGCAGCGCGGCCGCGCTGCCCGGCTTCGACCGGGAGTACGAGCGCCTCGAACTCGGCCCGCTGGACGGCGGGTCGGCCAACCGGCTGCTCGACCGGCAGCCCGCACCACCGAGCGGCCGAACCCGGGCGCGGATCCTGGAGGAGGCGGCGGGCAACCCGCTGGCCCTGGTGGAACTCGCCCGGGCCGCCGCGCTGCGGCGCCCCGGGGGCACCGGCCTGGAGGGGCCGCTGCCGGTCACCGACCGCCTGGAGCGGATCTTCGCGGAGCACGCGGCGGACCTGCCGGAAGCGACCCGCCGCATGCTGCTGCGCCTCGCGACCGCCGACACGGCGGACGCCAGGGCAGCCGCCATGGGCCTCCCGGAAGCCGGTGACGAGGCATGGGAGCCCGCGGACCGGGCCGGGCTGGTACGCCGGGACGGCGCCGGGGTCTCCTTCCGCCACCCGCTCGCCCGCTCCGCCGTCTACCATCGCGCGTCGATCGGGGAACGCCGCGAAGCGCACCTCGCCCTCGCGGGACTGCTGGGTGAGGAACCGGACCGCCGCGCCTGGCACCTCGCCGCCGCGACGGTCGGGCCCGACCAGGACGTGTCGACCGCCCTGCGGCAGACGGCCGACCGGGCCCGGCGCCGCGGCGGCTTCGCGGCCGCCGCCGCGGCCCGGGAGCGCGCCGCGGAACTCAGCCCGCGCCGTGAGGACCGGGCCCGCCTGTTCGGCCAGGCCGCCGGCGACGCCGTCTTCACCGGTCAGCTCGGCTGGGTGGAACACCTGGCCGCCGCGGTCCGCGACTGCTCCGACGATCCGGCGCTCCTGGGCGAAGCCGCGCTGGCCACCGGCCGGCTGATGGCCCTCGGCTCCCGCCACACAGCGGCGTTCGCCCGGCTCATGCGCGTCGCCGGGGACGCGGACCCGCACTCGCCCCTCCTGCTCGACACGCTGGCGGCGGCCGCGGTGGTCCGCTACTACTCGGGCGAGGACTCCCAGCACCGACGGATCCGGAGCCTGCTGTCCCGCGTGCCCGACGATCCCGCCGCGGCGGCGGTGCGCGCCTGGGTGCTGGCCGTGTGCGACCCCGGCGGCGCGGCAGCGTCCCTCGTGCCGGTGCTGCCCGGGCTCATCGCCGGGAGCGGGGGCGACCACCAGCGGCTGACCGCGCTCGCCATCGTCGCCTGGCTGCTCGACGAGACCGCCCTCGCCGCCAGGACCTTCGACGAGGCGTTCGACCGGTGGCAGGTTCACGGCCCGTTCCCGGACGGGCTGGCGTGCGCGGTCGGCTGGACCCGCCTGGACCAGGGCCGGTGGGCCGAGGCCCGCTCGGTGGCGGCCGACATCGCGGCCACGGCATCGGCGGCCGGACTCGACCACGCCGAGGCGTGTGCCCGTGTCCTCGACGCCACGGTGGTCGCCCTGCTCGGCGACCCCGCCGCCGCCCGCCGGCTGGTCGAGCGCGCCCTGTCCCTCGTCGATCCGCTGGAGAGCCGCTCCGTCGCGGTCTTCGCCCGCAGGGCCCTGGGAATGGCGGCGGTGGCCGAGGGCGACTACGACACCGCGTACGCGCAGTTCCGCGCCGCGTTCACCGCCGACGGCGAGCCGGTCCACTACCACGCCTCCCACACCGTCCTGGCCGAACTGGCCGCGGCGGCCGTCCGCCGAGGAGAGCGGCAGGACGTCGCGGACCTGCTGGAACGGTCGGCGCGCCGCCTCGGTGCGGGCATGTCGGCACGGGTGGCCGGGCTGATCGACCGGGGCCGCGCCCTGCTGGCGGATCCCGAACACGCGGAACCGTACTTCCGGGCGGCGCTCGTGGACCCGGCCGGTGACCAGTGGCCGTTCGAACGGGCGCAGACCCGGCTGGACTACGGGGAGTGGCTCCGGCGCCGGCGCCGTATCGCCGAGGCCCGCCCACTGCTCGGCGCCGCCCTGGAGACCTTCCGGCGGCTGGACGCGCGGCCGTGGGTCGAACGGGCCCAGGCGGAACTGCGCGCCGCCGGCGTCGAGACGACCGACGCCGGGCCCGGCGCCCTTGCCGGACTCAGCCCCCAGCAGCGGCAGATCGTCCGACTGGCGGCCCGCGGCCTGACGAACCGTGAGATCGGGGAGAGGCTGTTCCTCTCACCGCGCACGGTCGGCTCCCACCTCTACCGGGTCTTTCCCAAGCTGGGCATCACCGCCCGCTCGCAGATCCGGGACGTGCTCGACGGAGCCCTGCCGGGCAGCGGCGTCCAGGGCTGACAGCGGAGGCCGGCCGGGCCCGGCCGGGGCCGTGGCAGGACCGTCCACCGGGCGATCGGCTGCCCGACCACACGGACCGGCCCGTGTCATGTGCAGGGCGCATGTGGGAGATCCCCAACTCGCGTTGGTGACGATCCGGTCGGCGGTGGATGCTGGGCGCGACGTCGGCGAGTGTCGGGTGGGACGGGAGGGATTCCCGGTCGGGGCGGCGGCCGACGCCGCGCCACACCGCCACACCGCCACACCGCCACAGGAACGGGGGACCCGAATATGCAGGATTCCATCTCGGTCGCACTCGGATCGCATGGGGCGGCACCGGGCGGGCTGGACGCGGGTGCGGTCGGCCTGTACCGGTGGGTGGTGCGCGTCGGGGGGATGAGCGACATCTCCCAGGCCGCGTCGCAACTGAACCTGACGGACCACGAGGTGGCGCGCCACGTCGAGGGCCTGGTCCGGCTGCACCTGCTGCGCCCCCTCCCGGGGGCCGACGACGGCGTTCTGGTGCCGGTCAGTCCCGAGGCGGCCGCCGCGGGGCTGGTCACCCCGCACGAGACCCGGCTGCGCCACCAGCTCGCCGAGGCCGAGCGGCTGCGCGGCCAACTGACCGCGCTCGCACCGCTGTACGCCCAGGATCGCCTCCGGCAGGAGGCGACCGTTCAGCTGACCGTCGAGGAGCAGCTGGACACCGTCATGGCGCTGATCGAGCACTGGAGCGCGCACTGCCGGCACGAGGTGCTCACCTGCCAGCCCGGTGGTGGGCGCGCCCAGGAGCTGATGGACAAGGCGGTCGTCCGCGATCTGGCGATCCTCGGCCGCGGTGTGCGCCAACGCACCCTCTACCAGCACACCGCGCGCGCCGGCGCGCCGACGCAGGAGTACGTCCGCCGGATCACGGAGGCCGGCGGCGAGGTCCGTACGCTCCCCCAGCTCCTGGGCAAGATGGTCGCCTTCGACCGCAGCATCGTCTTCATCCCCTGCGCGGACATCCCCACCGGGGCGGTCGTCGTCCAGGAGCCCTCCACCGTCGCGTTCCTGTGCCAGGCGTTCGACAACGCCTGGTCCCTGGCGAGCCCCTACACTCCGGTCCACCGTGGCGCCGCCATGCCGGACGAGGTCAAGGACGCCATCGTCAAGTTGCTTGCCGACGGCGTGAAGGACGAGGTGGTCGCCCGCAGGCTGGGCATGTCACTGCGGACCTGTCGCAAGCACATCGCCGAGATCATGGACCGGGTCGGCGCCGCCAGCCGCTTCCAACTCGGCTACCTGCTGCACAGGCACCGGGGCATGGACCCGGGCCCCAGCACCTGAGCGGTCGTCCGGACCGATCATCTCCGGGATGTCCGGGGCCGCGCACACGAACGTCCCGGTCGTGGCGGACCAGCCACGACCGGGACGTCCTCCGCTGTTCCCGGAGCCCGTCGGACCTGCGTCGGCCGTCGGACCTGCGTCGGCCGAGGCCCTGACCGGGCCCCGGCTACGCCGCGGTCAGCAGCGCGCGGACGCGCTCCGCGCCGAGCGCCAGCAGCAGGGTCGGCAGCCGTGGGCCGGTGTCCCGGCCCACCAGGAGGGTGTACAGCAGGGCGAAGAAGGCGCGCTGGGCCGTCTTCAGCTCTGGCGTCGGAGCGGCGTCCGGTGACAGACCGGCCTGGATCTTCGGCACCCCGTAGACGAGGTCGGTGAGCCCCGCCGGCGACCAGTGCGCGTCCAGTCCGTCCAGCAGCAGCTTGATCGACTCGTGCTCCGCCTCGGTCAGCTGCCCCAGGCGCTCCAGGTCGGGCGCGGTGCGCACCCGGGTCCGCTCCTCGGCGGGCACGTAGCCCGTGATCCACGCCTGGGCACGGTCGAGTCGCGGCCGTGCCTGGGCCAGGTCATCGAGCGGGTCCTCCGAGGTGATGTCCCGGAGGATCCGGAGCGTCAGCTCGTCCTGACCGGTGGTGATGTCGACGACCGAGGCCAGCGTGCGGAAGGGCAGCACCCGCTCCGTCGTCGGCAGCGTACGGGTCGCCGAGCCGACCGAACGGGCCCGCACCGCGATCTCCCCCGGCTCCGCCCCGCCCGTCCCGATCTTGCGGCCCAGCGCGTCCCACTCGTCGTACAGGCGGTTGACCTCCTGGTCGAAGGCCACGGTGATCGCCTGGTTCGGCCGGCGACGTGCGTACAGCCAGCGCAGCAGCGGGGCTTCGATGATGCGCAGGGCGTCGGCCGGAGTGGGTGCCCCGCCCGCGGAGCCGCTCATCTTGGCGGACCC
The DNA here is from genome assembly GCF_042796115.1 of Kitasatospora sp. NPDC056446. Classification (NCBI taxonomy): domain Bacteria; kingdom Bacillati; phylum Actinomycetota; class Actinomycetes; order Kitasatosporales; family Streptomycetaceae; genus Kitasatospora; species Kitasatospora sp. NPDC056446. The sequence goes on from NZ_JBHTRF010000004.1 coordinate 184,381, forward strand.
GCTGCTGCCGACGAAGGAGTAGCCCAGGTAGGTGGGCGGCTGACCGTCGAAGATCTCCCGGACCACCCGGGAGCCCACGGTGAAGCTGGAACCGGGGGACGAGTGGTCGACGCCTCCGGCTTCGAAGGTGACCCCCTCGAAGGCCCAACGCATCGGCCAGTCCACCTTCCAGACCAGCTTGCCTCCGTCGTGGCGGTTCAGCTCGAAGCCGTCGGTGTGGCCGCACTGGCAGCCGTAGCCGATCCGGGTCGTGGTCTCGTCGTAGGACGTGACGGTGGTGGTGTCCCGCCCGCAGACCGAGCAGTACGGCTTGTAAGGGTAGTACCCGGCCCCGGCCGCCGCGTCGGACGCCTCGTCTTCGTCGGTCTCGGCCTCGGTCTCGGCGTCGGCCGCCTTCTTCGCGGTCCGGTACCGCCCGAGGACGGCGTCGATCCGCGACCGGTTGCGCATCGCGTGGATGATCTGCTCCCGGTACGCGCCGGAGGTGTACATCCCGGTCTGGCTGATCTCGGTGACCTCGACGCCCAGTTCGGCGAGCGCGGTGCGGAACGGCACCTTGAAGTGCTCCGCCCAGTTCTCGTGGTCCCCGCACGGGTCCGGGACCGCGGTCAGCGGACGTCCGATGTGCTCGGCGAACGACGCCGGTGCCCCGGCCGGGACCTTGCGGAGCCGGTCGTAGTCGTCCCAGGACAGGACGTGCCGGCATTCCAGCCCGCGCCGCCGGATCTCGTCGGCGACGAAGTGCGGGACCATGATCTCCCGGAGGTTCCCCAGGTGGATCGGCCCCGACGGGCTGATCCCCGAGGCGCAGACCAGAGGCGTGCCGGGCCCGCGGCGTTTGCCTTCGGCGATCATCTGGTCCGCTGCCGCGACCACCCAATCGCCTTGCTTCACGCCAGCCACGTCATGCCTCCATGGGGAACAGGGCACCTGCGTCGCAGGCCGCTTGATGACAAAGAGCATAAAGGACAGGGGTGGCCCCACCTGGAGCGGGAACTGACACGGGATCAATTCGACAGGTGTGCCAGGGAGGCGGTGACCAGTGCCGCGACGTGCGCGTCCACCGTGTCGACGACCTCGGGCGCCGCGCGTTCGGCAGCGGGGAGGAGCAGGCCCAGTTCGGTGCAGGCGAGGACGATGCCGTCGACGCCCTCGCCCCGCAGGCGCTCGCACAGTCGGCGGAACTCGTCGGCGGACCGCTCGTTCGTGGTGCCGAGGCACAGCTCCTCGTAGATGAGCCGGTCGATGAGCCGCTGGTCGCCGGGGGCGGGCAGCACCGGTTCGACGCCGTGGGCGGCCAGCGCGCCGGTGAACTGGCCGCCCGCCGCGGTGAAGCGCGTACCCAGGACCGCGGCCCGGGTGATGCCGCGTCGACGGGTGGCTGCCGCCGTCACCTCCACGATGTCGATCAGCGGCAGGTCGCACGCGGCGCCCACGGCCCCGGCGACCCGGTGCATCGTGTTGCAGGCTATGGCCAGCACGTCCGCGCCCGCCGCGGCCAGCCGCCGGGCCCCCTCGGCGAGCAGCTCGCCCGCCCCGTGCCAGTCCTCGGCCAGTTGGCGGCTCTCGACCTCGGCGTAGTCCGGCGACCAGACCACCATGCGTGCCGAGTGCGATCCGCCGAGGCGGGCGGCGACGCCTTCGTTGACCGCCCGGTAGTAGGTGACGGTCGAGGGCCAGCTCATCCCGCCGAGCAGGCCGATGACCGCGGGTCCACCGGTGGACGTCATGCCGCCGCCCTCCGGAGCCGGGCGAAGGCCTCGGGCTCGATCGAGGTGAAGCAGCGGTCGTCCCCGCACGGCATGGCGTGGCGCCGCAGTTGGTCGCGCAGGTCCTCGACGACGGGTGAGGTGCCGCCCCGGAGCCGTCCCGATCGCAGCTCGAACAGGGTCACGGCCTCCTGGTCCGGCGGCGGCCCGGGGCGGTCCTCGACGGTGAGGACGGCGAGCGCCTCTCCGGGCGGTGGGGTCCGCGGCCACGGGTCGCCCTGGTCGAGCAGGACGACCCGGGTGCGGTGGGAGCCGTCCGCCAGGCTCACGGTGAGCGTGGCGGCATCGCCTCCGGGCTGCTCCGGCCGCTCGACCGGGCAGCCCTTCCAGGCGAGTTCGGTCCGCCAGACGTCCAGCACCGCGAGCACCGCCTGCCGGGCCCGGTCGGCGGTGACGGCCCGCAGGTCGAGCGGCTTCTTGACCCGCGCCGGGACGCCGCCGGCCAGCACGCCGGCCGGCAGCGGGGCGGTGACCACGGAGCCCGCGGCCACCACGGTGTCCTCACCGATGGTGGCGCCCGGCAGCACCGTCACGTGGTAACCGAGCCAGACGTCACGGGCGATGCGGACCGGGGCGTAGGCGGGCCGGGTCCCGTTGAGGGGACCGTGCCCGAAGTGGTAGCCGTGGGTCCAGATCGCCAGGTAGGACCCGGTGCCGACGCCGTCGCCCACCGAGATCTCGTGGTTGGCGTTGAGGACGGAGTGCTGACCGATCGTCACCCGGTCACCGATCCGGACCAGGGCGGTGGAGGTCGTGGTGCCCCCGTAACCGACCCGCGCGCCGTCGCCGAAGTAGAACATCCGCCCCGCCGTGAAGTCGCGGCACAGCACCTCCGCGTCGGCGGCGATCCGGGCGGCCCCGCCGACCGCGAACCGCTCCGCGACCAGCACCCGTACTCTGGCGCCGAGTTCACTGCCGGCGCCGAGGTGGAGCGTCGCGGCCCGCAGATCGCAGTCGGGGCCGATCACCGTCCCGTCGCCGATCACGACCTCGTCGCCGACGATCGTGGTCCCGGCGCGGATCCGCACGCCTTCGCCGATGGCCAGCCGTTCGGCGTGGATGCGCACGTCCTCGCCCGTACGGCACGAGGCCGGCAGGCCGCGCGGGTCGATGAGGGGTGGGGAGCCCGCCGGCGCGGTGCTCGGGACCGGCCGGGGCGCGGGGGTGCTGGGGGTCATGCCGGGGCCGGCCTTCCGGGGGGTCCTGGGGAACACGACGGGTGGTACGGGGAGCGCCTGACCGGTGCTCACACGGTCACCTCCAGCAGGGCGAAGGGGAGCAGCACGCCGCTGCCGTTGGTCAGGACGGCCGAGCCGTCCAGGGTCGCGCGGCGGGTGCTCAGCGGGTCGGACGGGGAGCTCGGCACGCTCGCCGGCGGCCGGTGGTCATGGAATCGGTGGCGCAGTCCGCGCCGGGCGAGGTGGTGGGCGAACGCGGCTCGTGAATGGACGTTCCAGCCGGGCAGCCAGGCGCCGTCGCCCGCCGGTCCGGCCTGGCGCAGGCGGACCAGCACGTCGACGGGGTGGGGGTTGAACGCGCCGTACAGGTAGGCCGTCCCGCCGGGCTCGACCAGGTCCAGGACGTGGTCCAGCCACGGGTCGAGGGTGTCGAAGTGGCTGTGCAGGGTGAGCATGGTGACGGCGCGGTACCGCCGTGCGGGCAGCGTCTCCCGGCGGCCGACGTCCGCCACGGCGAACGAGGCCTGCGGCACGTGCCGCGCCGCGTGGTCCACCAGGGCCGGCAGCGCGTCGAGTCCGGCGAGCCGGGCGTGCGGGTGGCGGCCCGCCAGGTAGTGCAGGAAGGCGCCGTTGGCGCAGCCGATGTCCAGGACGGAGGTGTCGGGCCGTTCCAGCAGGCCGCGCAGGTGCTGCTCGACGAAGGCGAAGTAGGGCCGGTGGTGGTCGGCGGGCGGACGGTCCAGGTAGCGCAGGTCCAGATCGCGGGTTCCGTCGCCGGTCGCGGGCAGCGTTCCCGCGGCTGCCGTGGGGGTGGGGTGCTCGGCGGTCACGCGGTGCCTTTCCGTTCGGGACGGGCCGGGTGGGAACGGCTGCCCAGGAGTGCCGTGCCCACCCGCAGGTGGGTCGCACCGGCCGTGACGGCCGCTTCCAGGTCTCCGCTCATGCCGGCCGAGACGGCGGTGGCCCGCGGATGGTCCGTGCGCAGCCGGTCGGAGAGCGAGACGAGTCGGGCGAAGGCCGGCCCGGCCGGGTGGCCGAGCGGGGCGACCGCCATCACGCCGGCCAGCCGCAGGCCGGGGGCGCTCGCGACGGCGTCGGCGAGGGCGGCGAGTCCCTCGGGCGGGACGCCGCCGCGCCGCGGGTCCCCGTCCAGGCTCACCTGGACCAGGCAGGAGAGCGTCCGTCCGGCGTTCCCCGCCGCCCGGGAGAGCGCGGCCACCAGGGCGGACCGGTCCACGGAGTGCACGAGGTCGGCGTACCGGGCCACCGAGGCGGCCTTGTTCCGCTGGAGGGTGCCGACGAAGTGCCAGCGCGGGGACGGGGCCGGGTCGGCGGAGTCGGCGGAGTCGGCGGAGTCGGCGGAGTCGGCGAGGTCGGCGAGGTCGGCGAGGTCGGCGAGGTCGGCTGCCTTGGCCGCCGCTTCGCGGTCGTGGTTCTCTCCCAGGTCGCGGATGCCGAGCCCGACGAGCAGCCGGGCGTCCGAGGCGGGTCGGGTCTTGGTGACGGCCACCAGCGTGACGTCGCCCGGATCGCGGCCGCAGGTGGCCGCGGCGGCGTCGACGCGGGCTCTCACGGCCCGGAGGTTGGCGGCCAGTTCGGCTTGGCGCCCGGCGGCGGGCGCGCGGGCGAGGAGGTCGGCCGTGGTGGTCACGCGTTCGTTCCTTCCGTACGGAGGGTGGGTACCGGGCGGGTCTGCCGCAGGGTGGCGAGTCGTGCGACGGCCTCCTCGAGCACGGCTCGCCGCTTGCAGAAGGCGAACCGGACGAAGTGCCGGCCCGCCTGCGGATCGGCGTAGAAGACCTGGTTGGGGATGGCCGCCACGCCGCAGCGGGCCGGCAGCGATCGGCAGAAGGCCAGCCCGTCCGGCTCGCCCAGCGGGCTGATGTCGGCGGTCACGAAGTAGGTGCCGCGGGGGACGTGGGCGATCAGGCCCGCGGCGTTCAGCCCGGTGACCAGCAGGTCCCGGCGCCGGCGCAGCGAGTCGCGCAGCTCGGCGAGGTGACCGGGCAGCAGGCGCAGGGCGTCGACGACCGCGTACTGGAAGGGGGTGCCGGAGCCGAGGGACAGGTACTGCTTGACCGCGGTGACCGCCTCGACCAGCTCCCGCGGGCCCGTGGCCCAGCCGACCTTCCAGCCGGTGAAGGAGAAGGTCTTGCCCGCCGATCCGACGGTCAGGGTCCGCTCGGCCATGCCGGGCAGAGCCGCGACGGGCTGGTGCGGCGGTCCCTCGAAGACCAGGTGTTCGTAGACCTCGTCGGCGATGACCAGCAGGTCGTGGGCCCGGGCCGTCTCGGCGATCTGCCGCAGCGACTCGGGGGGCAGCACCGTGCCGGTCGGGTTGTGCGGGGTGTTGAGCAGCAGGACCTTGGTCCGGGCGGTGACGGCGGCGCGCAGCACGGCCGGGTCGAGGGTGAAGCCGGGTGTGGTGAGCCTGACGGGGACCAGGGTGGCGCCGGCCAGCGCGACGCAGGCGGCGTACGCGTCGTAGTACGGCTCCAGCACGACGACCTCGTCTCCTGGTCCGGTCAGCGCCAGTAGCGCCGCCGCCAGTGCCTCCGACGCCCCGGTGGTCACCACGACCTCCGTTGCCGGATCCAGGTCGATGCCGTACTGGGCCCGCTGGTGGTCGGCGACGGCCCGGCGCAGCTCGAACAGCCCGGGCACCGGCGGGTACTGGTGGTACCCGGCGCGCAGGGCGGCGACGGCGGATTCGACGGCGTGTTCCGGTCCCGGTGTGTCGGGGAAGCCCTGGCCGAGGTTGATCGCGCCGTGCCGGGCGGCGAGTTCGGACATCCGGGTGAACACCGTGGGCCCGACGTCGGCGAGGCGGACCCTTCGCGTGCCCCGGGCCGTCACGGCGTCCTCGCGATGGCGGCCGCGACGGCGAGCATCCGGTCCCCGGTGGCCGTGCGGCTCTCCGGCGTCTGCGCCTGGACCAGGTGGAAGGACGCCTCCGCCAGCAGCCGGGCCGGCAGGGAGCCGGTGGCCGCGCTCGCGCCGCCGGTGGCGGCGACACAGGCGGTGGCGGCCCGGCAGGCCAGTTCGAGCACGGCCGCCCGCACGGCCAGTCGTTCGGCCGCCGCCTCGTGCGCGGGCACCTCGTCCACCAGGTGGTAGGCGCCGGTGCGCAGCGCGTCGGCCTCGGCCGCCATGCGCAGGCCCAGGTCGCGGTACCCGGGGTCGCGCCCGGCCGCCGTCAGATGGGCCGTGGCGGCGCGGATGGTGCCGAACACCCCGGGGTTGACGTTCGGCCGGTGCGCGGCGTCGTCGCGCCGCCAGTCGGCCGTCGGGTGCAGGGCGATCACCCGGCCCGGCGGCACGGCGGTGCCGTCCAGGTCCGCCGACACGGTGCGGGTGGCCGCCATGCTCCACAGCCGGTGGGGGCGCACCCCGGTGAAGCCCGCGCGCTCGTCGCAGTCCAGCAGCGCGAACAGGATCCGGTCGTCGCCGGTCGCGGCGCCCACCAGGACGACGTCCGCCAGCCCCCAGCCGGTCAGCCAGGCGAGGCGGCCGTGCAGCCGCCAGCCGGCCCCGTCGGGCAGGGCGGTCACGGTCGGCGGGCCGGGCCGGCGCAGGTGCGAGGTCGCCACCGCCGCCAGCACCGACCCGGCCGTCATCGGCGCGAGCCAGCGTTCCCGGATCGCGGGGTCGGGGCAGGCCGCCACCTCCCGGAGCGGGTGGTGGTGCTGGGCGAAGACGCACCAGGTCGCGCCGTCCGCTGCGGCGATCGTCTCGGACACCTCGCGCCGCACCTGCGCGGCGGTGTGCGGCCCCGCGGGCCGGTACACCGCGCTGCCCAGGGCGCCCGCCGCCGCCAGGGCGTCCAGGTGCGAGCGGGGCACCAGGCTCTCGGCGGTGGTGGCGGCGGCCGGCGCCAGCAGCGACCCGGCCACGTCCCGGGTGCGGGTCACCAGTGGGTCCGCCGGGTGGCCGGGGGCCGGCCGCGGGAGCGCCGTGAGGGTCGCGGCGCTCATCGCGGGTCCGCCGGCCCGGTCGCGGGGGCGGCCAGCCAGGAGGCGCCGCCCGCTCTGCGGTAGACGACGTGGCCGGCCCAGGTCCGGTCCGCCCAGACCCCGTGGTTGTCCAGGACGAGCAGCGGCTCCGCGCGCGGTTCGTCGAGCAGCGAGGGGTACGGTTCGGCGCGGAACTCCGGGTGGTCGGGCACGACGAGGACGGTGGCCGCTTCCCGGACGGCGCTCGCCAGGTCGGTGGCGGCCGTGCCGTCGCCGAGCAGGGCGTCGATCTCCTCGGCGCGGTACATCGGATCGTGCACGCTCACCGGGACGCCCAGTCGGCGCAGCTCCTCGGTGATGCGGACGGTGGGGCTGAGCGTGGCCACCTTGATGCCGCCCTTGTACGCGAGCCCGAGCACCAGCACCGGTCCCCGGGCCGCGACGGCGTCGGCGACCAGGCTGCGCATCCGCATGTCGGTTTCGACCGCGTGGCTGAGCAGCGAGAGCTCCGTGGCGTCGGCCGCGCCCCGCAGCAGGTACCGGCTGGAGAGCGGGATGCAGTAGCCGCCGGTACCGAAGCTCGGGTGGAAGGTGCCGATGTTCCACTTCGTTCCGGCCAGCCGGAGCACCTCGACCATGTCGACGTGCGGGTAGGCCAGGCTGAGCTGGTTGGCGAGGGTGATCTCCACGTGGCGGTAGGCGTTCTCGACGCACTTGACGAGCTCGCCCTCCACGTGGCTGGGGGCGCGGTGCAGGGTGTCGCACATCAGCCCCAGGACCTCCCGCGCGGCGTCGGCCGAACGCTCGGCGATCCCGCAGTAGATCCGGTCGAGGTCGCGCAGGCCGTACCCCTCGGCGAGGAACCAGTCGCGGCGCGGGGCCAGGGCGAGCAGCAGGTCGCGGTCGGGTTCGAGGCCGGCCGTGGCGATCATCGGGAGCAGCAGGTCCTCGACGGTGCCCGGGGTCAGCGTGGACTCGACGATCACCAGCGGCGGCCGCTCGGGCCGGCGGGCCGCGGTCGCGGCGACGATGGCGGCGAACACGTCGACCAGCGCTCCGGTGAAGGGCTCGGCCTCGCGTTCGGTGGGCACGGCGACGAAGTGGACGGCGATGTCCTCGGCCAGCGCACGGGCCTGGTCCGAGGTCACCTGGACGGTGACCGAGCAGCCCTGGGACCCGGATGCGGAGATCGCCGCGATCGGGTCCGTGACGCCGGAGCAGGTGGCCGAGGCCGCACGCGAGCTGAGCCGGTCACTGATCGCGGTCGTGCGCCCGGAGCCGGCGTGAACCCCACCCCGGCCGACGCGCCGTCGCCCGCCGCCTTCGGGGCCGCCGACGGCTACCTGCGGGCCGCCGACGAGGCCGGACTGCTCAGCCTGGTCGACGGCCTGCCGGTGGTGGCGGGCGAGTACGTCGAACCGGTCACCGGGGAGCTCCAGTGCCTGGTGGAGCACGCCGACCCACGGCTCATCGCCCGGGCGCCGACGCTGCTCGACGCCCTCTTCCGGCGCCACCGCGACTGCTCCTCCGCCGTGGTGCGGCTGCCCGGCCCGCTGCCCGCCCCCGCGGAACTGCGACCGCTGCTGACCTACCTCGAACACACCCCCGCGCGGCCCCCGCCCACCGGGGCCCCCACCTCCTTCGAGATCACCGAAGCCGCGGCCGGCGACGAGGAGCCGATCGCCCGGTGGCTGACCCGGGCGATCGACGACGCGGCCGCCGACCGCGGGCACACCGGCGGCCGGGAGGGCGGCGCACAGGCCGTCCGGCAGTTGCTCACCGCCCCCGACCGGCGCTCCTACCTGGTCCGGGTGCCCGGAACGCGGGCACCGGTGGGGCACGCCACGATCCTGACCGACGCGTACGACGACGTGAGCGACACCCCGTTCGTCGAACTGGTGGACATCCTCGTCGACGACGACGCGCTGCGCCGAACGGCGACCGCCGCCCTGGTGGCCGCCTGCGCCCGCGCCGCGGCCGAGCGCGACGCACCCCTGATCGGCAACGTCGCGCACCCCCTGCCCCGGGACGGCCGGGATCCGGCCGCCGCGGTGGTGGCCGCGCTGCGCCGCCAGGGCTGGACGCCGACCCACCGCTACCGGTACGCCGCCCGGCCCTGACCCGTCTCCCCCGGGCGAGCGCCCCGACTCCGAGGAACCGCCGCATGACCTCCGATCCACACTCCGATTTCCCCCTCGCCCTCGACCACCTCTACGAACTCCTGGAGGTCGACCGGGACGTCCCCGTCCGGAAGCTCCTCCACGCGGCCCGGCGGGTGCGCGGCGTGACGGCCCCGCTCGTGCTCTCGCTGGCCGCCCTGGAGGGCGAGGCCATGGGCAGCGGCGCCCGCGACGAACTGGCGCGGATGACCCGTCGCGCCGAGACCTACCGGCGGCTGGCCGAGGAGGCGGCCCGGGTGCCCGGTGCCCGGGTGGTGAAGGGGCCCTCGCTCGCCCGCCACTACCCCGAGGGGGTCCTGCGCCCGCTCGGCGACCTCGACGTGGTCGTCGGCACCGAGGCCGCCCTGTGGCAGGTGCTCGCCCCGGTCCTGGACCGGTACGAGTGCCACGAGGCCGAGTTGACCGAGCTGACCGCGCACGGGCGGGACCACCTGTACGCGGGTGTCTGGTGGCTCGGCGAGGACCCGATGCTGGACGCCGACCACGCCGTCGAGGTGACCACCTTCGGGTTCGCCGGCGAGCCCGGCGCGGTCCCGCTGAGGGTGGAGCTGCCCGACGACCCGATGCACGCCGACCTGCTCTCACTGGCCGAGGAGCGCTTCCAACGCCCGTTCACCGCCAAGGACGCCATCGACCTGGTCTGTGCGCTGACCTCCCCCGCGGCCCCCGCTCCGGGGCCGCTCGTCGCCGCCGCCGAACGGTTCGCCCTCGCCCCCGAACTGCTCGAACTCTGCGACCTCGTACGCGCCCGCCCGCTCCTGGCGGACGTGGTGCCGGCCGGACTCGTGGACGGGCTGCGCTCAGCGGCGGCCGAGGAGCGCGCACGGCGCGCCGGGGCCGCGCGGCGGGCACCGCTCCCGGTGGACGGGCGGCTCCACGGCCTGCAACTGACCGAACCGCTGCGCCGTGGCGCGGGGCACCACCGCACCGTGCACCGCTGGAACGACGGCGTCATCACCCGCTCCCCGGTCTCCGACTTCCTGATGGTCCCGGGGGAGGTCGTCGAGCCCCGGCTGTACGAATCCGCACTCGCCGAACTGGCCGGGCTGCCCCCTTGGCCGCAGCGCCCGGCCGTCACCACCGCACCGCACCACTCCGGCAGAGAGGACCGAGGCCCGTGGCCGTCATCGAGGTAGAGGATCTGAGCCGGACGTTCCGGTCCCGGCGAGGCCGCGAGGTCACCGCGCTCGACCGCGTCGGCTTCCATGTCGAACGGGGCGAGGTGCTCGGCCTGCTCGGGCCCAACGGCGCGGGCAAGACCACTCTCTCCCGCATCCTGACCACGCTGCTCCTGCCCACGTCCGGCACGGCGCGCGTGGCCGGCTTCGACGTGGTCCGCCGGCCACGGGAGGTGCGCCGCCGCATCGGCCTGGTACTCGGCGGCGACCGAGGCCTCTACGGCCGGCTGACCGCACGCCAGAACCTGCGGTACTGGGCGGCCCTCCAGGGCCTGGACGCCCGCACCTCGCGCCGGCGCGGCGAAGAGGTCCTCGCACTGCTGGGGCTGGGCGGCCGCGCCGACGACCGGGTCGAGACGTTCTCCCGGGGCATGGTGCAACGCGTCCACCTGGCCCGCGCCCTGCTCGGCGAGCCGGACGTGCTGGTCATGGACGAGCCGACCAACGGCATGGACCCGCACGCCGGGGCCGGGTTCCGGGAGCTGGTCCGCACCCTGCGCAGCGGCGGCACCACCGTCATCCTCACCACGCACGACATGCAGGAGGCGCAAGCCCTGTGCTCGCGCGTCGCCCTCATCGACCACGGCCGCATCCTGCGGATCGGATCCGCGACGGAGCTGCTGGCCGGCATCCGCGCACCCCGCACCCTCACCGCGCGGGGCGTGCCGCCCGAGACCGCCGCGCGCATCGCCGGACTCCCGGGCACCGCCGAGACCGACGCCGCGGGCAACCTGACGGCCCGACCGGCCGACGAGGACAGCCTCGCCCAGGCCCTGCTGCTGCTCGCCCAGGCCCGGGCCGACTCCATCGCGGTCGCCGCCCCCAGCCTGACGGAGGTCTACCGGACGATCATCGAGGACCGGGAGTTCGCCCTGTGATGCTCACCTGCGCGCGCACCCAGGGGGTGATCATGGCCCGGTCCCCCGGGCTGCTCGCCACCCTGGCCGTCATCCCGCTGTACTCGCTGGTCTTCTTCCACTTCCTGCAGCGCCACCACCGCGAGGACCTGGCCACCGGCGTGGCGCTGACCGCCTTCACCATGAGCCTGTGGGCCCACGCCGTGTTCGTCGCCGCCGAGGTCGTCGACGACGACCGGGCGGACGGCACGCTGGAGTTGTCGCTGCTCACCCCGGGGCGCTACCTCGCCTCACTGATCATCCGGATCTCCACCACGACCGCGCTCGCCCTGCCGGCCCTGTTCGAGGTGGTCCTCATCGGCCGCGGCGTGTTCGGCCTGGACGTGACCCTGCGCAGCCCCGCGACCGCCCTGCTCGTCGTGCTCCTGCTGATCGCCGGGTGCGCGAGCGCGGCCCTGGTGGTGAGCGGGCTGATGATCAAGGTCCGAGGGGCCCGGACGCTGCAGAACTCCCTCACCTATCCCTTCTACCTGCTCGGCGGCCTGATCCTCCCGGTCAGCCAACTCCCGGACGGCTTCCGGCAGTCGGCCAAGGTCTTCTTCCTCTCCTGGGGTGCCGACCTGCTCCGCGACGCGGCCGCCGGCCCGGTCCCCCACCCGGGACAGCGCCTGGGCGTGCTGGGCGCCCTGGTCCTGCTCCAGACCCTGACGGGCGTGCTGCTGCTGCGGGGCGTGCTCGCCTCCGTCCGCAGCGGGAAGGCGGTCCTGCATGGCTAGCCGGACCGGCACCGCCCCGGGGGCCCGGGGCCCCGGCGTCCTGCACTCCGCGCGGACCGTCGTCCGGCTGACCGGCTACGGGGCCCTCGCCGGCTACCAGGACTACCGGGCCATGTTCACCTGGCGCTCCTGGCTGGGCGGCTGGCTGATCAGGATGCTGTGCCAGGTACTCTTCTTCGCCAACCTGGGGCAGCTGCTCGGCTCGCCGGACGCCCAGGGCTACCTGGCCCTGGGCAACGCCGTCGCGCTCGGTCCGATCGGGGCCCTGGGCGTGGTCTCCTCGACGGTCGGCGAACGCCGCTCCGGCACCCTGCAGTTCCTGCTGATCAGCCGCACCCCGCCGTTCCTCGCACTGGCCTCGCGCGGACTGCACTGGGTCGCCGACGGCCTGCTGACCTCGACGATCGCGCTGCTCACCGTGCACCTGCTGCTGCCGGTCCCGCTGCCCTGGTCGGCGCTGCCCGCCGTCCTGTGCCTCAACGCCCTGATGACACTCGGGTGCTACTGCGTGGCCCTGTGCCTGTCCGGCATCAGCCTGCGGGTGCCGGAGTCCCGGATGTACCTGACGGCCGGCACCACCATCACGCTGATGCTGGTGTCCGGGGTGAGCACACCGGTCCCGCGCAACGGCCCCCCGGCCGTCCTCGCCCAGCTGCTGCCGGTCACCCACGGGCTGGACGCCGTACGGCAGTTGGTCTGCGGCGGCGCACTGCCGGCGCGGCTCGTCCTCGACGAGGCCCTGGTCGCCGCCGGCTGGGCGGCGGCGGGCTTCCTGGTACTCACCCACGGCCTGCGGCACACCGTCCGCTCCGGCACCCTCACCCTTCACTGAAAGCCCGCACCGAGAACAGGAGTCAGAAAGACGAGCGTCCCGACCGCCGTCCTGAGGTTCGAGGCCGTGGCGATGCGGCTGGTGTGGCCGGCCCGCTCTTCGCCCATCCGCGCCGCCACGGGGCCGTCCACCGGCCGGACGGCCGGCACCCCGGAACCGGTGGCCGGGCCCCCGCAGGCCCGCCCGGCGCCTCAGGCCCGCCCGGCGCCTCAGGCCCGGTAGCCGAGCCGCGCCGCGAGCACCGCCAGCTGGGTCCGGTTCGTGGTCCCCGTCTTCCTCCGCAGGTGTCGCAGGTACGTGTCCACGGTGTGCCGGCTGATCCCCAGCTGGCGGGCGATCCCCCGGTCGGTCTCGCCTCCCGAGAGGAGGACGAGCACTTGCTGCTCCCTCGGGGTGAAGGCGGGCGGCGCCTCGACGTTGTCGGCCATGAAGACTCCTGCTCTGAAGTGGGCGGATGTCCGTCGCCCGCGCGGCCGGGCGCTGGTACCCCTGCCTGCCGTGCCGGGTGACGAACCGGGTGCCGCTCCTCGCACCCGCCGTGCTCCGCGTGGTGTGGATGTCCGTCCCGACGGCCTGGTCACCCGGGTCGGCCGGGACGTGATGGAGCGGATGTCGAGCGCTGGGCGCCGACGCGAAGGATCGTGGACCGCGTCGCACCGCACCGCATCGCCTCGCATCGCATCGCACCGCATCGCCTCGGACGCGGTTCGCGGGGAGGAGTCCCGCCCGCTGCTCCAGCCGCTCGGGGGGCTGGTCGTCGGGCAGGAGCCGTCACCAGAAGTCGGCCGACCGACCGGGCGCCTCCGCCGGGCCCTCGGCGGACCGCACGAGGATCTCGCGGGCGCGGCGGAGTTGTCCGGCCCGGCGCAGTCGGCGGGCCCTGGCGATCAGTTCGGGGGTGGCGACCGCCGTGGCCAGCACGGCAGCCGTCACGAGGACGGCGGCGGCCACCCGGCCGCTCCGCCGCGCCCCTGCCCGCCCCTTCCGTCGCCGCGTCGGGCGGCACCGTTCATCGACGCGGCTCATCCCCACTGGATGTCGAGGATGTGCGGACCGGCCGGCACCGCTCGGAACGCGGCCTGGGGCGCCGGCCCGCCGGTCGCGGCGCCCGTCGGGGCGGTGGCGGTGGCGGCGGTCGCCACACCCACCGGAACTCCCAGCGCCAGCACGGCGGTCGCGGCGGCGAGCAGCACCCGGATTCGTCCGACCTGCATGTCTGTCCCTCACTTCCGATCGTCTCCTGCCGGCGGTAGCCGCCCCGCAGGATCCCTTGCGTGACAACGAGACTGTCAGCGCCGCGCGGCCCGGTCCACCGCGGAAAGGGTGCACCAAGCTGCACCGCATCAAGATCCGACCACGGCCGCCGTCACCGCCGTGCTCACCCTCGCCTGGGCCATGAACCTCTCCGGCCAGACCGTCAGCCTGGGCACCGCACTGGCCCGGACCGGCACCGCCTTCGCCCTGTTCTCCCCGATCGTCGGCTGGCTCGGCGTCGCGGTGACCGGCTCCGACACCTCGGCCAACTCGCTGTTCGGCGCGCTCCAGGTCACCGCCGCGCACCAGACCGGACTCGACCCGGGTGCTACTCGCCGCCGCCAACTCCAGCGGCGGCGTCCTCGGGAAGACGCTCTCCCCGCAGAACCTGGCCGTCGCCGCCGGGGCGATCGGCCTGCCCGGCAGCGAGAGCACCATCTTCCGCCGGGTGCTCGGCCGGCGCCTCGGCCTGCTCGCCGCCTGCGCCCTGCTCGTCTGCCTCCAGTCGACGCCGGTGCTGGGCTGGATGACCGTCTGACCGGCCCGCGTCGCCGACGGCCCCCCGACCGGCGACGACCTCTGCCGTCGACCAGCGCTCGGACGTCCCGAAGACCCGGCGACCGTCCCGCCGACCCCGACCGGCCGACCACCCGTCAGCCACACCTCGGCCCCTCCCGGACCGCCACACACTCCCAGGGAAGCACCATGCCCGTTGTCTGCGCCCCCGACAAGCTGCGCGGCTCGCTCGACGCGGCCCAGGCCGCCGCCCTCGCCGCAGGCGTGCGGGCGGCCGGCGGCACACCCGTGGAACACGGTCACGCTGCTGGACAACGGCCTCCGGCGGCTCTCGCCGCTGCTCCTCGGAGCCGGCGGCGAAGAGGGCGCCGGTGCCGCCGGCGGGCTCGGCGCCGCGCTGCTGGCCCTCGGCGCTTCAAGGACTATGACGAGTGCGGCCCGATACCTGATGCTTCGCTGACGGTAGTGCTCTGTGATTCATGGGTCAACAGCGAACTGACGAAATTTTCAGGCGAATTGGGCTCAGTGGAGTTCCGTCAGCAGCCCCTCCTCCCGGACCATCCGGCGCTCGGCGGCCAGGTCCAGGCTCCGCGCGAAGGCCCAGTACAGGGCGCCGGCCACCGGCAGGCCGACCAGGAGCGAGCAGTCGACACCGCCGAGGGACTTCGCGACGGGCCCGACGTAGAGACCGGTGATCACCATGAACGGAGCCATGCAGGCCAGGCCGAGCACATAGGCGAGGTTCCCGCGCCAGCCCCAACGCCCGTATATGCCGCGCGGGTTGAAGATCTCCCGCACGACGTACTGGCCGCGCCGAACGAAGAAGAAGTCGACCAGGTTGATGGCCGTCCAGGGGATGAACAGGTAGGTCAGTACGACCACCACGTTGGCGAAGAACCAGTTGAAGCGGTCGATCCCGACAAGGGTGGAGATCGCGCCCACCGCCACCAGCATGATCCCGATCGTCGCCACCCGGATGGCCCGCGTCGGCTTGACCGGCCGGAACGAGTCGACGATCGAGATCATGGTGAGGCTGCCGCCGTACTGGTTGATCGCCATGATGGAGAGCAGCCCGACCAGCAGCACCACCACGGCGACCGTGCCGAACCCGTCGAACAGCCGGTCGGCGGCGAGCTTCAGCGCGGTCACCGGATCGGTGTCCGCGGGGGCCGCCGCCGAGACGACGGCGCCGAGGATGAACACCCACAGCCCCGAGACGGCGCTGGGCAGATAGGTCCACCAGAAGGTGCTGCGGACGGAGACGTCGGGTCTGAGGTATCGCGAGTAGTCCGAGACGTACGGCGCCCAGCCCAGCTGGAACCCGGCGACGAAGACGAACACCAGCATGAACGGGGCGAGTTCGAGCGGGCCGGGGCTCCAGATGCCGGCCGGCAGGCCCCCTCCGAACAGCGCCGCCACCGTGACGGCCACGGTGACCACGACGAAGGGCCAGGTGAGCCACCTGTTCAGCCGGTGGATCCAGTCGTAGCCGAACAGCGCGATCACGGCCGCGACCACCGCGGCGATCAGGTAGCCGACCACGTTGGGGATCCCGAAGAGCGTGTTCATGGCCTGGCCGGACAGCAACGCGTCCGAGGTGTTGAAGGCCACGTAGTTGACCAGGGCGAACACCCACACCGTCAGCGCGGCCCCGAGGTAGCCGAACTGCGGCCGCGACTGGACCAGTTGGGGAAGCCCCAGCTGGGGCCCCTGGGCCGCGTGGAACGCCATGAAGAACGTACCGAAGAGCGAGCCCAGCACGGTGGCGACCACCGTCCACACGAGCGAGGCCCCCATCGAGAGCGTCACGACCCCGGTCGCCAAACCGGTGAGGTTCAGACTGCCCACGAACCAGATGGCGCCCATGCTCGACGGTTTGCCGTGCCGCTCCTCCAGGGGCACCCAGTCGATCGAGTGCTGTTCGATGCCTACGGGACGTGCGTGGTCCTCAGTGTTCGAGGCGACTTTCCCCATGTGGTGGCCTTCTGTGTGCGGGGCGGCTGCGGCCCCCGTCGGCAGCCCCGGCATTCCGCGATCACGGGGCGGCGCCACCCTAGAGACTGACCTAAAACTCAGTCAATGGTTCGGACTGCATACGCTGAACAGCAATGAGTCAGGCCCGCCCGGGCACCACTCTGATCGGAGTTTCAGCTTCGCCCCGCCGATCGGTGGCGCGCGGCCCACCGCGACGCGGGCACCGAGAGCGGGCGTCCGGAGCGGGCCCAACCCCCGCTCGACTATCGAAATGGACCGTGATCAGCATCTTCGACAGCGGAATCCGAAGCATGTCGGCATCAACTCAACGGATTCACTTGACGCCTGAGGTGCCCTCGGGCAGGATCTGCGTCAGCCCGAACGAGGCCCGGTGGCGCACCAGCGCCCCGGCTCCGGCCATCGACGGCGGCCACCGAGCGCCTGCCCACACGTCACGGCGAGCCCGCGCGAGGACTTCCGCGCGGGGCCGTGAACGTCCTTCCCGAAGCCGGAGAACAGCCCTACAGCCGAGGAACCCGAATGAGTGCGGATCATTCCAAGACCGCGTACGACCACCTGTGGATGCACTTCACCCGGATGTCGACGTACGAGAAGACCCCGGTACCGACCATCGTCCGCGGTGAGGGTGCGTACATCTACGACAGCAACGGCAAGAAGTACCTGGACGGCCTGGCCGGCCTGTTCACCGTCCAAGTCGGCCACGGTCGCGAGGAGTTGGCCGAGGTTGCCGCCAAGCAGGCCAAGGAGCTCGCCTTCTTCCCGGTCTGGAGCTACGCCCACCCGAAAGCCATTGAGCTGGCCGAGCGCCTGGCCCACTACGCCCCCGGCGACCTCAACAAGGTCTTCTTCTCCACCGGTGGCGGCGAAGCGGTCGAGACCGCCTGGAAGCTCGCCAAGCAGTACTTCAAGCTGACCGGCAAGCTGGCCAAGCACAAGGTCATCTCCCGCGCCGTCGCCTACCACGGCACCCCGCAGGGCGCGCTGTCCATCACCGGACTGCCGGGCTACAAGGCGGCGTTCGAGCCACTGGTACCGGGCGCTCACAAGGCCCCGAACACCAACATCTACCGCGCCCCGGCCTTCCTGGAGGACGCCGACGGCACCGTCGACCCCGAAGTCTTCGGCCGGTGGGCGGCGGACCAGATCGAGGTCGCGATCCTCCAGGAGGGCGCCGACACCGTCGCCGCCGTCTTCGTCGAACCCGTCCAGAACGCCGGCGGCTGCTTCACCCCGCCGCCCGGCTACTTCCGGCGCCTGCGCGAGATCTGCGACCGCCACGACGTCCTCCTCGTCTCCGACGAGGTCATCTGCGCCTTCGGCCGCCTCGGCACCATGTTCGGCGCCGACAAGTTCGGCTACGTCCCCGACATGATCACCTGCGCCAAGGGCATGTCCTCCGGCTACGCCCCCATCGGCGCCACCATCATCTCCGACCGCATCGCCGAACCCTTCTACACCGGCGGCGCCGTCTTCCCTCACGGCTACACCTTCGGCGGCCACCCCGTCTCCGCCGCCGTCGCCCTCGCCAACCTCGGCATCTTCGAGCGCGAAGGCCTCAACCGGCACGTCCTGGCCAACGAGGGCAGCTTCCTCAGGACCCTCGACAAGCTGCGCGACCTGCCCATCGTCGGCGACGTCCGCGGCAACGGCTACTTCTACGGCGTCGAACTCGTCACCGACAAGGCCGCCAGGACCACCTTCACCGACGACCAGTGCGAGCGCGTCCTCTACGGCTACCTCTCCAGGGCGCTCTACGAGAACGGCCTCTACTGCCGTGCCGACGACCGCGGCGACCCGGTCGTCCAGTTCGCCCCGCCGCTGATCGCGGACCAGGGCACCTTCGACGAGATCGAGCAGATCATGCGGCACTGCCTGACCGAGGCCTACGCCAGGATCTGACCGCACCGAGGAGTTGTCCCCACGAAGCCCGGAGCCTGTCCTGGCCCGGGTGCCTTCGAACGGGATGCGGCAGAGCGGGAGCGAGTGCGACTGCCTCACCGGCGCGACCTCGTTCGTGATCGTCGCGCCGGTCCGCCCCGGCTGCGGCCCTGCCCGGCGGGCCGACGCGTCGCGCCGTTGCCGGAAGCGTGGTCGGCCGATCCGAGGGCCAGCCCCTGCCAGTCGTCGAAGGCGGTGGCCGTCGTTCCCTTTCGGTAGTAGACGCGGCTGTCCGTGCCGATGGCGAACACGTGGAGGACGCCGCCGCCGTCGACGATCGCGGCCGGGTAGTCGAGGACGGTGCCGCCGAGGTCCCTCCAGGTGCCGTAGCCGGAGTTCGGCCCGGTCTGGGCGATGGTGCTCACGCCGCCGCCGCGACTGCGCTCGAACAGGACGACCTGTCCGCCGAGGGTGGCCGCCGCCGGCTCGCCCACTCCCCCGTCCCCGTTGAGCGCGAGCGGGGCCTGGCTCCACGAACCGCCGGGCGCGGTCTCGCTGCTGACCAGCATCACGCCGGTGCCGATGTCGCGGTAGGCCAGTTCGACGCGGCCGTCCTGGTCGAGCGCGGCCTTGGGCGGACTCGCCGGCGCGGCGGCGGGGATCGGGTCCGGGCTCCCGAAGGTTCCGTTCGGGGCGTCCTGCCGCCAGCCGAGGATTCCGGCCGCGACGACGGGGTCGGCGGCGGTGCCGGTGGCAGTGACCGTGGCGGCGAACACCTCGATCTCCCCGGCCCCGTTGCGGATCGCGGCGACCGGGTCCTGGAGGCCGGTGCCGCCGAGGTCCGCCCACGTGCCCGTCCACGGGCCGTTCGGGGTGCTCTGCCCGGTGCGGCTGAGGCCGCTCCCCCCGTTCCTGACGAAGATCTCCAGCCGCCCGTCCTGGTCGTTGGCGACCACGGGCCCGCCGACCTTCTTCTGCCACTCGGCTCCCGCGTCGGGATTGCCGTGGTCGGTCCACGTACCCGACCAGGTACCGTTGGGCGCGCTCTGCGGCAGGGAGACTATGTGGTGGTCGGTCAGACGGCGGGCGAAGACCTCGAGTCGGCCGTCGGCGTTGGTGCCGACCGCGATGCCCGGCGCCAGCCGTCCGCCCGGGTCGGCCATCAGCAGCGGACCGCCCCAACTGCCGTCCGTCTCCCGCCAGTACGTGTGGAGGCCGCCGGCCCGGACGACGAAGACCTGTGGCCGGCCGTCCTGGTTCGTCCCGGCCCAGGAGGTGCCTCTCGACCAGCGGTAGTACATCCGGGAGAACCAGGTGGGCGAGTAGTTCCCCGTGGAATGGTCGTGGCTCGCGTACTCGGAGTAGAACACCCCCTTGGCATCGGCCGTCGTGTGGTCGAGGTCCACCGGGGCGTCGCCGATGTTGTAATCCCGGTAGTTCACCTGGCTCAGGTCGCCGCCGTACAGCGCCGCCGCCCGGCCGGCGAACCTCGCGGCGGCGACGTGGTCCGGATGGTCGCTCCAGTGGACGCTGTCCTCCGGGAGTTCGTCCTGGGCCCGGAGCACGGTCGGCTGGTACGTCACCATCAGCTGCCGCAGCACCTCGACGACGTCCGCGGCCGCGTAGGTCGACGGCCCGGGCAGCGGGCTGTCCTTCGGGACGACCGTGGTGTCGGTGGAGCCGTTGTTCAGGACGTTGGCGAGCATTCCGTCGTGCAGGTTGAGGAAGACCAGGTGCACCGGGTGGTCGTTGAGGACGTACCGCTCGACGTACTTGCCCGCGACCGTCATCACGTCGACCGTCCAGTGCCCGACCTCGTCGGTCGTCGGGTCGATGTCGCCGGCCCCGGCCATCCGGGAGTAGGCGTTGACGGCGCCCATCTGCCGGTTCCGGGTGCGCAGCGGATCGCCGGCAGCGTCGTTGCAGACGCTGGGGCACGGGTCACCGGTCTTGTTGCCCGCGGTGACGAACACCGTGACGGACGGTGTGCCATTGGCGATCGCGTTGGAGAGGTCCGGGTTCATGAACAGGATGTCGTCGTCCTCGTGCGCGACGATCTGCATGAACAGCGGCCTGGTCCCGGCGGTCGGATCCGTGCCCGTACCCGTACCCACGTCCGCTTGCGCGCGGGCCGCGCTCTCCACGGGCAGGACGGGCGCGGCATGGCGTTGTCGTTGTCGTTGTCGTTGCCGTTGTCCGGTTTTCATGGGTCACCCCGATTCGGGATCGACAGGTGATCACGCCACGAGGACGTCAGCGCATCGACACACAGGGAAGACCCTGGACTGGATTCGTCAAACACACTGGGGAAAAGGGGCCTTGACGCATGGTCGCGCCGCCTCGTCCGGCACTTTCCGTCGATCTCGCTTCCGGACCGGACCGTTCCCGGCGTCGCGCCGGTCCGCCCCGGCGGCAGAGGTCCCGTGGAAAGGACGGCCTGGAGTGACGAGTCCCTTCCACCGTACCCCGCCGCTTCGCCCGTGGCAGCCAGGGCGGGTAAGCGGTCGTGATCAGTGGGTGACGCCGGTGAGGTCGTTGATCCAAAGCCGGTCCGCGGCGGCACGCTGCACTGCCCGGGCCGCGCCGAGCGACCCGCGCGACGTGACCTACTGTTCGTGCGGGCCACGGCGGACAACGAGCAGGCCGTGCCGGCGGAGCGCACCCGGGGCCGGTACATCGACGGCCGGATCGATGAGCCGCACAGCCACCGCGGACACGTCCAGGTGCTCGGCATGGCACGTCCGGCGGTGATCGGCGAGGCAGCCTCGGCCGAACCCTCACCGTGATCGCCGAGGCGCTCGACGCGCGGCTCGCCCCCGGGCACCGCGGTCCGCCGTCCGTCCCGGCCCAGCCGTGATCGACCACCAGGAGAACCAGGTGAACCAGAACAGCACCCTGTCCCCCGACCTCCGGGAGGCCGCCGTCCCGGACCGCCGGCCCTGGCCGGTGCGACGAGGGCTGCTCCTCGAGTCCGCCCCCCAGCGCCGACTCGCTCTCGGCGGCTTCGTCAACCAGCTCGGCACCGCGGCCTTCCTCGCGACGGCGCCGCTGTACGCGATGCGGGTGATCGGCCTGTCCGTCGGGCAGGTCGGCCTCGGCCTCGGGGTCGCCGGAGTGCTCGGCCTGCTCGCCGGCCCGCCCGTCGGGCACCTCGCCGACCGCCGCGGCCCGCACGGCGTCTTCCTGACCACCCTGCTGATCCAGGCCGTGGCCATGGTGTCGCTGCTGTTCGCCCACTCGTTCGCGGCGTTCATGGTGGCGGTGGCGGTCACCGACCTGGCTGGCGCCTCGGGGGGCGCGGCGCGCGGCCCGATGATCCGTCGCTTCGGCGGTGACGAGGTACCGAGGTTCCGCTCCTACCTGCGCTCGACCGCCTTCCTGGCCAGTACCTTCGGTGCGCTGGCCGCCGGTGTGGTGATCCAGCTCGACTCCGGCTCCGCCTACCGAACGCTCATCCTCGCCAATGCCCTGACCTTCGTCGGCTGCGCGGCCGTCATGCTCCGGCTGCCCAGGCTGGAGCCGCTGCCGGCCTCGACCGAGTCGGACCGGTGGCTCGCGCTGAAGGACAAGCCGTACATGGCGTTCGTCGTGCTGGACGGCATCCTGTGGATCCAGGGCGAGGTGGTGACCTACGCGCTGCCGCTCTGGGTGGTCCTGCACACCCACGCACCGCGCTGGTGCACCGGCGTCGCGCTCGCCGTCAACACCGTGATGGTGGTCCTCCTACAGGTCCGCACCAGCCGCGGGATCAAGGGCGGCCGGGTCGCCGGCCGGGCCACCCGGCGCGCCGGGGCGGCGTTCCTGGTCGGCATGGGGGTCATGGCGGCGGCCTCGGGCCTGCCCGGCTGGGCCGCCGCGGCGGTCATGACGGCGGGCGTCGCCATCCACACGGTGGGCTCGCTGTGGCACGCGGCCGGGTCGATGGAGCTGCGGTTCCGGTTGGCCCCCGCGCACGCTCAGGGACAGTACTCCGGTGTGTTCGGCATCGGCATGGGCCTGTGCTACACCGTCGCCCCCCGGTCTGCTCGGCCTGCTCTGCCTGGGCTGGGGCGCCCCGGGCTGGCTGGTCATGGGTGGCCTCTTCCTCGCCGCCGGCCTCGCCATGCCGTTCGTGGTCCGGTGGGCCGGACGGTCGCGGGCACTCGGCGCCTGAGCCGGCGCACCAGGGCCCGGGCCGTTCCCCGGACGGTCCGGGTGCCCTTGAGTACACCTGCAACCGTCAGGGGAGGAAGAGGAGTTGCGCCACGACGCCCCGTTCAGGGATGCACCATCCAGGGATGCGCCGTTCAGGGACGCGACGTCCTGTCGGTCGAGGACTTCTTCGGGTCGGTTCCGGCGTCGGGGCACCGCACTGCCCGGCCCTTTCTGTTCGATTCCGTCGTCACGTCACCGGAGGATTCCGGGGGAGGCCGAGGAGGTGCCGAGGTCCGCCGCGGGGCCCTGGCACCGGGCCGGGCTATCCTGACCGCCGTGCGAGTACTGGTGGTCGAAGACGATGCTGACCTGCGGTTCGCGGTAGCTGCGGCGCTGCGCGGCGAGGGGCTGGCTGTCGACGAGGCCGCCGACCTGCCGGCCGCCGACGAGGCGCTGTTCGTCACCGCGTACGACTGCGCGGTGTTCGACCGGATGCTGCCCTCCGGGGACGCCGTCGACTTCGTCCACGGACTTCGCCGTGCCGGACACTCCGTACCGGTGCTGTTCCTCACCGCCCGCGACACGGTCGCCGACCGGGTCGAGGGGTTCGCCGTCGGCGGCGACGACTACCTGGTCAAACCGTTCGCCGTGCCCGAGCTGGCGGCCCGGGTCCACAGCCTGTGCCGGCGGGCGACGACCCTGCGGCCCCCGGTGCAGCGCTTCGCCGACCTGGAGATCGACACCGCCCGCCGCCAGGTGCACCGGGGCGGCGTACTGCTCTCCCTGACCCGCAAGGAGTTCGCCGTACTGGAGATCCTCGCGACCCGGGCCGACCAGGCCGTCCCCCGCACCGACCTCATCGAGAAGTGCTGGGACGAGATGGCCGAACCGAACTCCAACGTCGTCGAGGTCCTGGTCTCCCAACTGCGCCGCAAAATCGGCGACCCGCCGTTGATCCACACGGTCCGCGGGATCGGCTACCGGCTGGCACCACCCACCGCCGGCGACAGCAGCCGACGGTGACGGCCACGGCCCGGATCCGGCGGCTGCGCCGACGGCTCACGGCACTGTTCGCCCTGACCAGCGCGGTCGGACTGGTCGCCCTGGCCGCGTTCGCCATCCGCACCGACGACGACTCCTGGCGCAGCCAGGTCGACGACACGCTCAACCTCCAGGTCACCCAGGCCATCCCGTACGTGGGCTTCGACGACAACGGCCGATTCGACACGCAGAGCCTGCTGGACGCCGTGGAGACCTCGTGCCCGCCCGTGACGGTGGTGACGGGCACGGCCGACCGGCCCACCATCGCCTACACCCCGCACCAACCCTGTGTGACAGCCCTCGCCGAAGACCTCGAAGAGGTCGCCGCCATGGCGATGCGGGACGGGTCGGCCACCTCGGTCGAGACGCACAGCGACAACGGACACCGGATCTGGCTGCTCGCCCAGCCCTACACCGCGGCGGGCGGCCGTTCACCGGCCGGGGCGGTGGTCGCGGTCGCCGACACCACCGGCGACCAGGCCGAGCACCACAGACTCGCACTGCTGCTGGCGACGGGCTGCGCGGTCCTGGTAGCCCTGTCCGCCGTGGCCGGGCACGTGCTCTCCGGAAAGGCGATCCGCCCGGCCCTGACGGCACTGCAGCAACAGGAGGAGTTCCTCGCCGACGCCGCCCACGACCTGCGTACCCCCGCCGCCTCGCTGCGCAGCCTCGCGGAGACCGCCCTGCGCGACGACGCCCACCGCGCCGCCGCGCTGGAACGGACCGTGCGCCTGGCCACCCGGATGGGCGACCTGATCGACGGCCTGCTCACCCGGGCCCGGCTGATGGCCGGTGTCGGCGCCCTGGACCGCCGGCCACTGCGCCTCGACCAGCTCGTCGAGGTGGTCGCCGACGACACCGAGACCGGCGAGCACCGGGTGACCGTCCACACCGAACCGGTCGTCGTGGATGCCGATCCCGACCTGATCCGGCGGGCGGTGGCCAACCTGCTCGGCAACGCGCTCCTGCACGGCCACGCGCCGGGCCGACCCGCGGAAGTCCTACTCACCGTCACCGCCGACGGAACCGTGACCGTCGACGACGCCGGTCCCGGAGTACCTCCGGCCCTGGCCGACTCGCTCTTCCGACGCTTCCACAGCGGCTCCGGCTCCACCGGCCTCGGACTGTCCATCGCCTCCTGGGTCGCCCACGCGCACGGCGGCACCCTCGACGTCGGCACCAGCCCCCACGGCGGCGCCCGCTTCACCCTCCGCCTGCCCCCACGGGCCAAGACCGCCTCCCCGGAGTAGTCGCGCTCAGGGCAGCGCTCCAGGCAGCGCTCCGGCCCGCGCTCCGGGCAGCGCTCCGGGCAGCGCTCCAGCCCGCGCTCCGGGCAGCGCTCCCGACGAGAACGCTCTCGGCCACCCGGCGCATCGACCCGCGCTGCCCCGCCCTCATCAAAACCTCATCATCGCGGCGGAAGACTGTCCTGCTGTGACGTCCCCCTGCGGGTCGCGCGCCGCTTCCGCCCGGGCCAGGAGCATCCGGCGGGATGCCCCGCACCATCGGTGACCGTCCCCAGCTCGTCCCCACCCCCGCCGAGAGAGCCCCAGATGTCCGTGCACCGAGTCGACACCGCCACGCCTGCCGCCTTTCAACCGCTGACCGCCGACGACCCGGCCACCGTCGGTGGCTACCGTCTGTTCGCTCGGCTGGGAATCGGCGGAATGGGGCGGGTCTACCTCTCGTACACACGCGGTGGCCGACCGGTGGCACTCAAGGTGGTCCGTCCCGAGCTCGCGGAGGACCCCGAGTTCCGGGAGCGCTTCGCCCAGGAGGTCGCCAGCGCGCGCCTGATCCACGGGCTCTACACCGCCCAGGTCGTCGACGCCGGAGTGGGCTCAGCCTTGCCCTGGCTCGCCACCACGTATGTTCCCGGCCCCTCGCTCCAGCACGTGGTCAAGCACAACGGGCCGCTCGCCGAGCAGACCGTCCTGCTCCTCACGGCCGGCATCGCCGAAGCCCTCCAGGCGATCCACGCCGCCAGTGTCGTCCACCGCGACCTCAAGCCCGCCAACGTCCTCCTCGCCGCCGACGGGCCGCGCGTCATCGACTTCGGCATCGCCCGCGCCGCCGACGCCCTCACCCTCACCAGTACCGGACTGCGCGTCGGCTCCCCCGGCTACATGGCCCCGGAACAGGCCCGGGGACTGCCCGCCACGCCCGCCACCGACATCTTCGCCCTCGGCGCCCTGGCTGCCTACACCGCCGGCGGCGCGCCCCCCTTCGGAGGCGGATCGGATTCCGGTGCCCTGTACCGTGCGGTCCACGAGGAGCCCGACCTCGCCCTCGTCCCCGCTTCCCTGCGCGGCCTCGTCGACTGGTGCATGGCCAAGCAGCCCGAGGACCGTCCGACCACCGCGCAGGTGATCGAAGCCGTCCACGCCCACCCGGCCCTCGTCGGGGACCTGCGATTCGCCGAGGGCTGGCTCCCCTCGCGGGTGAACGCCGAGATCGCCCGGCGCAGCGATCTCCCTCGGGCTCCCTCCGAGGCACAGACGGTCCTCATCACAGCGCCCCCGCTGCACGACGGGGCAACGGCGGTGGCACCCGTCCCCGTGCTGGACCCCGCGACCCCGGCGCCCGGAGCCGCCGGGGTCGCGGCGCCCGAGGCACGGAAGGGCAGCGGCCGGGCCCTCCTGGGCTCCCGCCGCCGGACGGCCCTGGTCGCCGCGGTCGCACTCGTCCTCGGCGCCGGCGGGATGTTCCTCCTCCTCCACGTGTCGAACCCGGACCACCCGGCCGCCGACGACGGCACGACGGCAACCGGTACCGACCCGGAAGTCCCGTTCGTCTCCCCCGCCCCGGCGGCCGCCGCTGCCGAGTACACCGCCGTCTACACCGGCACCACACTCGTCTCGTCCGATCACAGCCACGAGTTCGACCTCACGAAGGGAAAGGTCGTACCGGAGGAGACGGCGCCATGGTTCATCGCCCGGACCTCGGACGAGTTCCTCCTCGCGGACAACAACGACGCCTACGTCGGCACCGACAACCGTCTGGGAACCGCCGACTGCCTCAAGGGCCTGGGCGGCCGGCCGGCCCGCCGGCTCGACTTCACCACCCTCACCGACCGGGCGTTCTGCGTCCGCGGGGACGACGGCCGTGACCTGGCGATCGTCCGGTTGCTCTCGGCCGCCCCTGGCGACGGGCCCGTCAAGGTCTCGATCGACTACTACCGCCGAAACACCTGACGGCGGAAGCCCGGTGAGCCACGGTGCTTACCGGCTGGGGACCCGACGGCCCGGAGGACCCGGGACCGGCCATCCCGCGGACCTGGATGCCAAGCCCCCTGGATATATGACTATTCGCCCTTGCAGGTGCAGTTTCTATACACACCATGTGAGACGCCCCGAATTCGTGCTGCCATAGCCCTGCCAGATCCCCGGCACGCATCGCACTTTCGCGGGAAGGCAGGAAGATGGGCAGATCCACGTTCGCGGCCACGGCGATGGCCGTCGCGCTGACGACTTCGGCATTGCTCGCCGCCGCAGGGAGCCCGGCCCACGCCGAGGCGGGGCAGGACACCATCAACATGTACAAGCAGGAGAAGACCCAGTGGTGCTGGGTCGCCTCCGGACTGACGATCGCCAAGTTCCAGGGCTACGGCAGTACGCAGACGGACTTCTGCAGCCGGGCCCAGCCCTACTACGGCTGCAACAACCAGCCCGCCACGCTGGATGACATGGCCAAGGGCTGGAGCAGCCTCGGCATGACCCACCCCGGCTCGGGCCTGACCAGCGCGGCCACGTTCGACCAGGTCTACACCGATGTCAAAGCCGCCCGGCCCGTCGCCGCCCGCATCGGGTGGACCTCCGGCGGTGGCCACATGAACGTCGTCTACGGCTTCGACACGTCGAAGAACACCATCGCCGTCGCCGACCCATGGCCGGACACCGCCACCTACACGTGGTGGAACTACAACGACTACGTCAGCAACAGCTCGTTCAGGTGGACCCACTCCCGGATCGGCATCTCCCGTTAAGGCAGGCGGCATGCGCGAAACAAGCACGTCCCGAACGAGGGCGGCCTCCCGCCTCTCCCGACTCGCCACCCTCCTGGTGCTGAGCACCTCCGCACTCCTGGCCATCGCGGGCCCCGCCCGCGCGGCCGCGCCCATGGACCCGCTCCCGGCGGACATCCCGGACTACCAAGCCGCTCTCGACCTGGTGAGATCGGCCGATGTCCGCGCCACCGTCTGCAGCTTCCTCAGTGCTCCGCTGCCGGACGGCACCGGGCCCGGGGCGACACAGTCCCTCCCCGACAAGGCCGACCCGTGCGAAGGCATCCCGGCGTTCACCGTCAACGACCCGCTGGCCCTGAACGAGATCACCCCCGGCTTCGTCGCGGGAACGTCCCTGCCGATCGCCACCGAGGCGATCAAGCTGAGCCATCTGGTCTCCGCACTGAACGCCCCGGTCAACGGACGGAACGCCACCGTCATGCTCGCCCCCACCGATGGCGGCGGCTGGCACCTGGCGGCCGTGCGCGACGGCGACAGCGACGCCGCGTACGCGGGCAAGGCCACGGTGGGCACCCTGGTGTTCACCGAGCCGCAGATCCGCGGCTGGTACCAGCTGAAGCTCACCACGGTCGAACCGCTCAACGACCAGGCACGGCAAGGCCTGAACGGCCAGTCGTCAGTCTCTCTGAGTGACTATCAGAAGCTGGTCAAGGCCCGCTACGCCGACAAGCTGCCCGGGTCGGAGTACGACACCGCGGGCATGTCCAGCGGCTACGGCGCCGCGAGCAGGACGGAAGGCGCCCCCTCGTCGACACCCGTGGTCGTCGGCGGTTCGGTCGCAGCCCTGGCGCTCGCGGGCGGCGTCTTCGCCCTCCGCCGCCGGCGCAACACCGACGCCTGAACCCGGCCCCCTTCGCCCTGACTCCCGCCTGAGGCCGGGGCCAGGGCGAAGCCGTGTCCCCCGGCCCACGAGCTCGGGACCCGTCCGCCTCCTCGGTCCAGGTCCGATGCGATCAGGGCCACTGTCCCCGTTTCTGTCGGCAGCAGCCCGAGGAACCAGGCGACGGCTTCGGCCCGCACTTCAGGATCCCCGTCGCGCAGGATCAGCCGGCCGCCTCGGCGGGATCACGGACTGCGGCCTTCCTACGGACGTTCTTACGCGTTGCCCGCGACCCCACCGCGATCCGGGTCAGCCCCAACAGCAGCCCCCGCGGTCCGAGACGGCCGGGCGGGCCGGCGAGGTCAGGCCCCGGGGGCAGGCGCCGAGGTCACGCGCCGTCGAGGTCGAGGGGCCAGGTGGCGCGGTCCTCGACGTGGTCGTAGACGGGGAGCTCGGCGGCCAGCACGTCGAAGTGGGGCAGCGGGGCCCACAGGGCGCGCTCGCCGACCACGTAGAGGCGGCGTTTGGCCCGGCTGGCGGCCACGTTGAGCAGGTGCGGGGTGCCGGCGGCCCAGGTGCGGGCGCCGGGGCGGCCCGCCCCGAGCAGGAGGATGACGACGTCGGCCTCCTTGCCCTGGGCCCGGTGGACGGTGGCGCAGCGCTCGTCGAGGAGTTCGGCGCTCCAGCCCGGGAGCGTGCGGCAGACCTCGCGGGCCTCCCGGACGAGGGCGCGGAACGGGGCGATGATGCGCAGGCGGTCGACGTCGACGCCGTGGTGGTCGAGCCGGCCCAGGAGGAAGGCGAGGGCTCGGCGGTCGCGGTCGCCCCAGGGGGCGTCCGCGGGGCGGTCGGGGTCGGGGGTGTCGAGCCAGCGGCTGGGGAGCAGGCCGTCGTGCCCCGGGTCCGGGAAGGGCTGCGGGTGGGTGCCGTGGACCATCAGGCCGCCGTACGCGACCTCGTTGCTGACGGTGAACATCGGGTCCTCGCAGCGGCGGTGGACGCGCAGCGGTGAGCCGACCCAGACGGTGTCGTCCTCGGCCCCGGTGGGGGCGGGCAGGTAGGTGCCGTAGCGGTTGACCCGGTCGGCGACGGCCTGGGCGGAGGTCGCGGAGGGCAGCCACTCCTCGTCGACGCCGTGGGCGAGCAGGAGGCGGCGCTGCAGGGCACTGGGCATGGTGACGACCGGTTCGAGCTGGAGGGGGTCGCCGACCAGGACGGCGCGGCGGGCCCGCCACAGCGCGCCGACGGCGGCCTGCGGGGTGGCCTGGCCCGCCTCGTCGACGAGGACCCAGCCGAAGGCGCCCCGGCCGAGGCGGGCGAACATGCTGCCGATCGAGGAGAAGGTGGTGGAGACCACCGGGACGAGCAGGAAGAGGGTCTGCCAGGCGTGCAGGACCTGCTCGTCGGGAACCGGCCCGGCCGTGCCGGCCATCAGCTCCGCCAGGACCTGGAGGTTGCCGCGGACCCGCTTCGCGGTGTTGGCGACCAGGGCGCGGTGCAGGTCCAAGGCGCGCAGGAACAGGTCGCTGCGGGCGGTGCTCCACGCCTCGTCGGACCAGGGGGCGCCGAGTTCCTGCTCGTGGTCGCCGAGGTGCGGCCAGTCCAGCGGCAGGGACGGCAGGGCGGCGGCCGCCCCGCGCAGGGAGCGGTGGGCCGCGTCGAGCCCGGCGGTGGCGGCCTCCAGCTCGCCGCGGGCGGCCCGGGCGTCGTCCCGGGCCCGCTCGGCGGCCGCGTAGGCGGCGGACTCCTCCGCGCGGGCCGCGTCCCCGCCCACGCGGGCGCGGACGGCGGCGGTGGCGGCCTCGGTGACGGCGGCGGCGGAACGGGCGTTCGCGTCGGCGGCCAGGTCCTCGGCGCGGGTGCGGTCGGCGATGCGGTCGTGGGCCTCCTCCAGGGCGGCGCGGTGCTCGACCAGCTGGGCGACGACCTCGGCCCGTCCCCGCTCGCGGTGCTCCTCGACGGCCTGGCGCTCGGCGCCGCTCTGCAGCAGGCGGCGCAGCCCGGCGCGCAGTCCCGGCTGAGCAGCGGCCGGCTCGTCGTGCAGGGCCGTCAGGGCGTCGACGTGGCGGCGGTGGTGGGCGGCGCGCTCGCGGGCCACCGCCAGGGCTGCACGGGCGTCGGCCAGAGTCTCGGCGGCCCCGGGGACGCGCTCGACGGCGGCCCGGTGGGCGGCCTCGGCGGCGCGGACGGCACCGTCCGCCGTACCGACGGCGGCGAGGGCGGCGTCGTGGCGGGCCCCGGCGGCCGCCACGCGGTCGTCGGCGCGGGCGATGGCGGCGCGCAGGGCGTCCAGGCGGGCGTGGACCCGGTCCGCCTGGGTCTCCGCCAGGGCAGCTGCCAGGCGGGCGCGTTCGGCGCGCAGGCGTTCGACCTCGGCCTGGGCGGACTTGAAGGCGGCGACGGCGTCGGGCCAGGAGGGGACGGGGTGGGCGGTCTGCGCTGTGGCGCTCGTGGTGCTCGTGTTCGCGGTGGTGCTGGTCGTGGCGGTCGTGTTCGTGACGGAGCTGGTCGTGGTGGTGTTCGTACGGGTGGATCTGGGGGTACTGGGCGGCACCCAGTCGCCGAGGACCGCGTTCATGCCGCGCAGCGGCGGGAGCCCGGCGGCGGTACGGGCCTCGCTCTCGTCCTCGGGCAGGCGGCCCCACCAGAACCGCTCGGTGAACCGCGTCCGGTTGGCCTTGTTGCCGAGCACGGCCGCCACGAGCCCCCAGGCGGGCGCGCCGCCGAGCAGCGCGGACGCCAGGTCGGAGAAGTGGTCCGGGCCGCCGTGCCAATGCTCGTCGAGGGCGGAGGCGCCCGGCAGTTCGGCGGTGATGTTCTCCACGGCGCCGTTGTTGGAGGAGGTCACCACGATCTCGCGGCCGGTGAGCCCCGGATCGAGGGCGGAGACGAAGCGCGCGTGGACGCCCTGGCGGTCCTTGCCGCGCCAGGCCCGGCCGACGAACGCCTCCTCGGGCCGCCGGTAGCCGGCCATCACGACGGCGCGCTCGACCACGAGGGCGGCGACCAGGTCGCGCAGCATGGTGGTCTTGCCGGTACCGGGCGGGCCGTTGACGGAGAACAGGCCGCCGGCGTCGGTGCTTCGGGTTCCTCCTGCTCCGGTGCGATCGGTTCCCGCCCGATCAGTTCCGGTCCGGTCGGCTCCCGCCCGGTCGGCGAGCATGCGGTTGACCGCGAACTGCTGGCTGAGCGCGAGCGGATGGCTCGCCTTCGCGGGCCAGCGCCCGGCGGGGACCAGGGACGGGTCGACGCCCGCGAGGACGGTGGGACGGTCCTCGCGCAGATCGGTGCGGGCAGCGACCGGAATGTCCCGGCGGTCGGTCAGGTACGCCGTCAGGGCAGGGCCGAGCCCCGCTCCCCCGCCGTCGTCGAACGCGGCGCGGACCCGGACCAGGTCCGGCGGGAGGAGGCTGTTGAGGAACGGCTGCGGGGCGGCCGGCTTGGCCTTCGGGTCGCGCGGGATGCGGACGAGCCGGCTCTGGACCCGGATCACCCGCGGATCGAGGTGCTCCTCGACGCCGCACAGGTGGGCGATCTGGGCGGTCAGGGCGACCAGGTCGGCGAGCGTGACCGGGCGCGGGCCGGAGTCGTCCCCGGCCTGCTCCGCCGTCTGGTCTGCCGCCTGGTCGTCAGGTGACGGCACCTCGGCGGCCGGTTCCGGCTGCCCGGGAGCGGGGGCCGGGTCCGTGTCCTCCCCGAGTGGTCGGCGGGCCGCCGACCACTCCGCGACACGCCGCACCAGCGGCTCCGTCGCCCCCTGCACGGCGGCCCCGGCCACCTCGCCGAACAGCGCCCCGACCGCCGCCACCGCCGCGCCACCCAGGATCTCCGCCAACAACTGCCGCCAGCCGGACGCGGACTCCTCCTCCGGCAGCGGCCCCGCCCCCACCGGAGCCGCCCCCACCGGCCGTGACAGCAGCGGGTTCGGCAGCGGGTTCGCCAGCGGCCCGGGCCCCGGCGCGTACGCGACCGGCGTGGCGGCCAGCCGCCCCACCGCCACCTCGAACGCCTCGCCCAACTCCTCGAAACCGTCCAGCCACCCGGCCGCCGACGGCCCCGGATCGAAGAGCCGGCCCGTCGCCCAGGCACACGCCGACACCACCGACGTGTCGCCGACCGGCCGCCCCCGCTCGTCCAGGACCAGCGCGAACATCGCGCTCCTCCCCGACAGCCTCAACTCCTCCTCCGGCACCCCCGGATCCGGATCGGTACCCGCCGGCAGCACGGCGATCATCGCCTGGCGCAACCGCTCCAGGTCGAACAGCCCGCCGTACACCTCGTGCCGCCACACCATCCCGCGCGGCGCCCGCCACGCCGCCGTCTCCGGATGCTCCGGAGCCCACGGCAACAGGGGCAGTGCCTGACCGGCGGCCGGCGTGACATCGACGACGACCGTGTCCGATGCCCGCAACCGGCCCGCACGGCGCTTGCGCGGCACCTCCGGAATCGCCGGCGGACCGAACAGCTCGATCGCCCGCCAGCACTCCAGCAGATCCCGCATCCGCCGGTCCCGCCCGTCCCCGCTCCCCACCCCGTCGCCCCCTGCGTAGAACCTGCGGCACACAGCCGCTTCGTGTGCCGATCAGCCGGCGGCAGAATCTACCGGACACCGGGCAACACCGCAGCGGCGCCCACCGGACACCGCTCCGGGGACGGGCAGCCCGCCCCCGGACCGGCGACTTCCCGGGCCCGGTGTCAGCGGAACGTGGGAGGATGTGACCGGCTCTTCGACACCTCGACAGGCCGTGCTTCCCGCGCCGCTCACGCACTGCGCCGACAGGACGGCAAGGACACCGCACCACCCCAGTTCAAGAAGGGGTCCTCCCCGCACCAGCGGGGGTCAGCCCGCGTGAGCATTGATGGCGTCGCTCTCGCCGTAGTCCTCCCCGCACCAACGGGGGTCAACCCGGGATGACAACCTCGGGGCCGGCCTCGCCGACGTCCTCCCCGTATCAACGGGGGTCAGCCGTAGAACCGGATCGTGGCGACCTGTTGCGGAGGGTCCTCCCCGCACCTGTGGGGGTCAGCCGGGCAACGCGAACGCCACTCAGCCGCCCGCAATGTCCTCCCCGCATTCGCGAGGGTCAACCGCACACGTACACAACCCGCTGCGCCGACAGCGTGCCCTCCCCGCATGCGCGGGGGCAGCCGGAGGCATCGACAACCCCTCGGACCTGTTCGGCACTGCCCGGGACCGACAGCGAAGCCCCCTCACGGCGGTCTCCATGCTCGCCACCGGCCCGGACAACCGGTTCGCGCAGCCGTGGGGCCGGTGCCCGGTGCCGACGGTCGATGTGCTGGGCGGGCCGGCCGGGGGGTCAGGCAGCCGTCAAGTTACGGGCCCGCTCGGTGTAGTCGGCAACGAGGGGGTGGCGCCCGAACGGCTCCATGCGCTTCCGCAGGTCGGCCACGGCGTCGACGGCACGGGACGACATGACCTTGCCCGCCAGTGAGAGCGTCCGCAGCCCTGCGGCATGGGCCTGCTCCAGGTCGCCCCGTTGCAGGTGGGTGCCGGCGAGCGCTGCTTGCGAGAGGGCGCCACGACGGGCGCGGTTCTGCCGGCGGGCGTGGTCGATGCTGCGCTTGGCGTGTTCGGCCGCGCCTGCGTGGTCGCCGATGTCCCGCAGGGTCATGGCGTGTTCGCCGTGCAGATAGGCCGGGTCGATGAACAGGGCCCACTCCGGCTCGCTGTCCTGGTGGATCTGCTCGGCCGCCTCCTCCGACTGAGCCACGGCACGGATGGCCGAGGTCTTGTCGCCCATGGCAGCGTGGGCCCGGCCTTCGAGGGCCCACAGGTCGGCGAGTGCGGCAGCCGAGGAACCCCGCAGACCATGGCGGCCGGCCTGGGCAAGCTTCAGCCCCTCCTCGGGGTGTTCGAGCAGGGTGGCCTGGTCCGCCATGCCGGCGAGGACGTGCGCGCCGAGTGGGACGTTCGCGGATTCCTGGGCGAGCCTCAGCGCTTGGATGAGGTACCGCTGGGCGGTGCCGTGCTCCCCGTTGTCGTAGGCCATCCACCCGAGCAGGTAGGTCTGCTCGGCAGCGGCCTCGCAGAGCGCTTGTCGTACGCCGTCGTCCTGCGGTCGCCGCAGGAGCGGGTACACGTGCACGTTCATGTAGGCGGCGAGCACCAGCCGACCGCTGCCACCGCCCTGGAAGATGTCGATCTTCTGGAACTCGCCGAACATGTTCTTGACGGCGGTGACGTCCTCCAGGCGCACACGCGGGCCGGGTTCGGGCGCCTGGTCGAGGGTGGCGAGGAGCCAGTCCCTGGACGGGCCGGTGGCGGCGACGGCGGCGAACGGTGCGGCGGCAAGGAATCGGCGGCGGTCCACGTCTGCTCTCCCCAGGTCAGAGACGGTGTCCACCGTAACGACCCAGTCGCGGTTGTACAGCAGCGAACGGTCCTCGGCAGGGCTCTCACCGAGCCCGAGTTCATACGATGTGACCCGGTATCCGACTGTGGCTGAGACGACGTCCGCGATGATCCCCGGGATCGGACGGCGCGGCCGGTTCCCCTGGAGCCAGCGCCGTACGGCAGTCGCGTCGGGCGCGACCTGGCAGTGCCCTGCCTGCTGAGCTGCGGTTCTGACCCGCCGTGCCAATTCGGCGTTGCTCAGGCCGGCCCGGCCCAGCCACTCGGCGAGCCGGGAGTTCGGCGACTTCGGCGTCTGCATGTCCCTGTCCTACCCCTAGCTGCCACCCCGCGCAGAAGTGCCACCCTGTGCCACCCCCGCGGCCCTCACATTCCGCTGACCACAGGTCGACCCTTGGTGGTGATAGTAGACCCGGCATTCAGGGAGGGGGCCAGTGTTGAAAGCCACCGAACACTCGGTTCCGTTGTCGTTGTCGGCATGGACATGGATCGACTCGACGCCTGACGGGCTCGTCTCGTTCATGTTGCTGACACCGTCGTCCGGCGAGACGCGAAGCCTCCGACGGCTCGCCCTGGGCTCGGGGCTCGCGACGCCGGAACAGCCGTTGCCGTCGCCCGGAATCCGCATCGTGCTCGCCGGAACGGACGCCCTCGTCCTGCTGCCGGGCGTGCCCGGAGCCATCCGCGTACCGGGGGACGCCGGATGGGCGGACTTCGTACGCCGAGGGGGCACCGTCGTCCTCATCCTGGGCCGGCAGTACCTGGAGCCCGGCGCCCGCCGGATCGACGTCGACCGGTATCTGTCGACCGCCCTGCTGTCCCGTCACATCTGGATGGGCAAAACCGTGCTCGCCGCCGACTACACCGCCCGGCAGTGCCGCGGCGAGGCCTGCATCGTGTGCGGGGCCTCGGGAGCGCCGCTGTCGCCCGCCGGCCATGCGTACACCGCTACGTCCGGCGCCCCGCTCGGCTGGGCCGTCGTCGCGCACCCCGACTGCACCGCCGTGGAGGACCAGTGAACGAGCCGCCCGCCGCCATCGATGCCACCGATGCCACCGATCCCCGCGCCCCGGCCGACCCCGACGAGCAGGTCGGCGGCCACTGCCGCAGCTGCGGCGAGTACGGCCTCGGCGCCTACGACGGGCCGTGCGGGGGCCTCTACGACTGGATCACCGGCCACGTGGGGTGCCCCCGGCCCAGCACCGAGCGGCCCCGGTGAGCGCTTCGCGGGCGGGCCGAGGGTTCGCAGCGGACCTCGACGGCTTCGATCATCCGGCTGTGTGGCGGCCTGGCAATCCCTATCGTTGCCGGTGTCGGACGTGGATCGGGGAGGGGATGGCAACGTGGACATCGAACTGGCGGATGCGGTGGCGGCGGTGCGCGACGAGTTGCTGAAGGCGAGTGCGCGCGCGGCCGGCCAGGACGTGGTGTTCGAAGTCGGCCCGGTGGAGATGGAGTTCGAGGTCGAGCTGCGCGCCGACGCCAAGGCGGGCGGGAAATTCCGGGTCTGGGCGGTATCGGCGGAGGCGGAGGCGGGGGTGTCGCGGGGACGGACGCACCGGGTGTCGTTCACGCTGACGCCGAAGGCCCCGGACGGCGCCGCGTTGCTGATCCATGCCGGGCAGGACGGCCCGGCCGGGCTGGGCCCGGTCGAGGGGCACATCGGTCGCTGACCCGCGTATCGGACAGGGGGGAACCATGGCACAGGACCGGGTAGTGCTGATTGACGGCCCGTCGGGCCGCGGCTCGGGGTACCTCGTCGGCCCTGCGCTCGTCCTGACGTCCGCTCATGTCGTCTGCGACGCCTCGGAGATCCCGATCGGCCGGCCCGGTAAGGTCCCCGTGACCGGCACCGTGGTGTGGCGCGGCACCGGGGGCAGGCGCGACGATGCCGCGCTGGTGCGCGTCGACGACCCGCGCCGGCAGCAGCCGCGCGGGGCCGCGGCGCGCTGGGGGGAGTTCGTCACCGATGTGGTGAACCAGCCGTGCCAGGCATCGGGCGCACCCAGGATCGCGGAGTACCAGGACCCCGGAACGCGCCGGCAGGTCGCGGACGTACGGCAGCTCAGCGGTACGGTCAACCCCGGCAGCGGTTACCTCGCCGACCGGTACCTGGCCGACCTCGACGAGTCGGTGTCCGAGTGGTCGCGCGGGGGACTGCCGTGGGGCGGCCTGTCGGGAGCCGCGCTGGTGTCGGGCGATTTCGTGCTGGGCGTGATCGCCGCCGAGGTCCCGTTCTCCGGGCACGGCATGGTGGAGGCGGTGCCGAGCTACGTGCTGCTGCGCGACGCGGAGTTCCGTGCGGCGCTGGCGCGGTACGGCGCGGATTCGACGCAGCTGGATCCGGTCGAGTTCGAGGAGCTGATCGCCCATGAGCCGGCGGCTCCGGACCGTCCCGACAGGTCTCCGAGCGTGCTGCTGCGGCCCGAGCGGGAGGCGGTCGGCTTCCACGGTCGCACGGAGCTGGTGGAGGAGCTGGTCGACTGGTGCCGGGAGGACGGCATCGCCGCGCTGCTGGTGCACGGGCCCGGCGGTGAGGGCAAGACCCGGCTGCTGCGGGAGCTGGCCACCCGACTCACCTCGTCCGACGAGGACCGGTGGGCGGTGGTGTGGCTGCGCGCGCCCCAGACGTCCCGCACGTCCCACGCCCCCGCCGCGCAGCCCGTCCACCTGCTGCAACGGACGGCCCGGCGCGTGCTGGTGGTGCTCGACTACGCGGAGAACCGGCTCGACCAGCTTTCGCTGCTGCTGGAGGCGACCTACCGGCGCGACGAGCCGTTCAAGGTGGTGCTGCTCGCCAGGACCGCCGGCGGCTGGTGGGAGCAGGCCCGACAGCACACCAGTCTGATGGAGGATCTCCTCGGGGCCCACCTGCCGGTGGCGCTGCCCCCGCTGGCCGAGGACCCAGGCGCCCGGTCCGCGCTGTACCACGACGCGGCCGGTGCGTTCGCGGCGCGGTTGGGCGGCCCCTGGCCTGCGGTCGCGGCCGGGCTGTCCGCCCCCGACCTCGACCACCCGGGGTTCGCCAACATGCTGACCCTGCACATGACCGCGTTGGCGGACCTGCTGGATGCCGACCCGGACGGCTTCCCGGCCATCGATCCAGCCATCGATCCGGCCGTCGACCCGGCCGTCGACCCGGCCATCGATCCGGCCGTCGACCCGCGGCCCGCGGTCCGGGCCTCCGGGCTGGTACGCCGCCCCTCGGAGAGGCCCGATGACGTCGAGAGTCGACTGCTGAGACACGAGAACCGCTACTGGGGGCACGTGCTCGCCGTCCGCAACATCACGCCCCTGGCACCGGAGGCGGAGATCTTCAAGGACGCGTTGGCCGTCTCCACCCTGGCCGGCGCCGACGACGACGTGTTGGGCCTGGTACGCGGGCTGGCCGACGAGGGCCTGCGCGGGCACGTGGGCGACTGGCTCACCGACGCATACCCGCCGGACTGGTCCGGCGGCGGCCCCTGGGGTGGGATCCAGCCCGACCGGCTCGCCGAGCGCTTCGCGGGCGAGCGGGTGCTCAAGCGCCGCCACCTGCTGCCCGCCCTCGCCGCGGGCCTCGACGCGGGGCGGGCCGAGCGTCTGCTCACCGTGCTCGCCCGGGCGGCCGGGCACCGGCCGCTGTCGGCGGCACTGACCCCGGTGCTCACCCGGCTGTGCACCGACCACCCGGACCGACTGGCCGGGCCCGCCCTCGCGGTCGCTCCGCAGGTCGAGCGGCCCGAGCCGCTGCTGGACGCGCTCGACGCGCTGCTCACCGCCCCCGGCGTCGGAATCGCTCAGCTCACCAGCCTGATGGGCGCGTTGCCTGCCAGCAGTTACCGCCTCGGCCCGTGGGCGATCCGACTGCTGGAACGCCTGGTCGAACTCCGGCGAGCACAGGCCGGCCATGGCGGGCCGGAACTGCTCGCTCTCGCCACCGGACTGCGCGAGCTGTCCAAGTGGTACTTCGACGCGAGGGAGCACGCCGCGGCGCTGGCCGTGGTCGAGGAGGCCATCGAGTGGCTGGAACCCGCCACGGCGGCCCACGGGCCGGACGATCCGCACGGGACAGCCCTGTGGAACAAGCTGGCGGGCTGCCTCGCCAACCGCGCGGGCATCCTCACCAGTCTCGGCCGGCCGCGGGAAGCCCTCCACCCGGCGACCCGCGCCGAGACCCTGTACCGCGAACTGGCGGGCCGGGGCGCGGTCGAGAAACCCGAGCACCTGCCGATCGCCTTGGCCATCCTCGCCCGCGTCCACGACGAGCTCGGCGACCCGCTCAGCGCCCTGCCATTACAGAAAGAGGTGGTGGCGCTCCGCGAACCACTCGCCGACTCGAACGCCGCGGACAGGGTGGCCGATCTCGCCAGGGGCATGAACAACCTGGCGCAGCAGTACCGCAAGGCCGCGGACGCGGACCGGGCCCTGGTTCACGCCCGGGAAGCGGTCGCCCTGCTGCGCCCGTTGGCCCGGCGGTTTCCGGACGCCCAGGAGCCCTTGCTCGCCGAGCTCCTCGGCACCCTCTCGCTCTGCCTGACCGAGTCGGGGGACAGCGCCGGGGCCCTGCGGGAAGCCGAGGAGTCGGTGGCCATCCGCCGCCGGCTCGCCGCCGACCGCCCTGCCGCGTACCGGTACGGTCTCGCGCAGGCGCTCAACTCCCTGTCCCACGAACTGAGCCGGGTCGGGCGCGCCACCGAGGCGATGGCGGCAGCCGCAGAGTCCGTGCGACTCTGCGAGCTGCTGAGCCAGGACCAGCCAGGCGCACAACGGGACCAGTTGGCCATGTCCCTGAACACCCTGTCCAACCACCTCAGCGACGCGAACCGGCCCGAGGAAGCGGTCCGAGCCGCCGAACGCTCGGTCGCGCTCTACGCCGAGCTGCACCGCGAACTCCCGGACGCCTACGCCGCCGACCACGCGATGGCACTGTGCAGCCTCGGGATGCGGCTCGGTGACATCGACCGACCGGAGGAATCGCTCGCCCACCTGGAACACGCCGCCCGCATCTACCGCGCTCGGCCCGCGCACCTGGCCGGTCCGGCCCGGCCCGATCTGGCGCGCTGCCTCAACAACATCGCCGCCGCCCACCGTCTGGCGCACCGCGGCGCCGAAGCATCGGCGGCCTCGGAGGAAGGCCTCGCGCTGGCCCGGGAGCTGGCCTCCGCCAACCCCCGCGGCTTCTGCCGGCTCCTGGCCGGGCTGCTGACCACGCGGGCCCTGTGCCTGATCCAGGCCGGGCGGCACGAGGAAGCCGCGGCGGTCGCCGCAGAAGGCGTCGAGGCCGCGACCCTCACCGCCGCCGAACCGGAGTCCGCCGACATGTTGTCCGCGCTCGGCGTGGTTCTCTCCATGACGCACCGCACCGAGGAATCGCTCGACGCTCAGCGGAGCGTCGTGACAGCCCGCCGCGCACTGGCCCTGATCGACGGCCCCCAGCACCACCCCGGTCTGCTGGACTCCCTGGACTCGCTGAGTACGAGCCTGAATGCCGCAGGACGGTTCGAGGAAGCCGCCGAGATCGCCGCCGAGGCAGTCGAGATCCACCGCAGCCAATGGGCGAGCGAGCGCACCGCGAATCGCCAGGCCGCACTCGCCACCGCACTCGCCGACCTGAGCGGGGCCCTGGCGGAGTCGGGCCGTCCCGAGGAGGCGGCCCGGCTCATCGCGGAGTCCGTCACCCTGTGGCGCGACCTGCCGCCCCCGGACCGGGACGCCCGCCAGCCCGCCCCTGCACTGGCGCTGGCCGCCCTCGCGGACATCCTGTGGTCGGACGGACGACACACCCAGGCGCTCGCGGTCCTGGAGGAGGCCGCCGACGGCTTCGCACACCTACCGGAGACCGACCAGGCCCGGCACGCCGGGACAGCCATGGTGTTCACCACCCGGGGCTCCGCCCTGCACCAGCTCGGAGACCCGGCCTCACTCCTGGACCTCGACCGGGCCGTGGCCGCGGCCCAGGCGATCACAGACACCGGGCTGGAGACCTACTCGGGCATCGTCGGCCGGGCGTACCTCGCCCGTGCCCGCGTCCGGGCGGACCTGGGGCGGCCGGAGGCCCTTCCCGACGCCGTCGCCGCCGCCGACACCTACCGTCGGATGTACTCGTCCCAGCCCGAGCGGGCGGCTTCCGGCCTCGTCACCGCGAACACGGTCCTGGGCCTGGTCCTGGCCCAGGCCGGCCGGACCGACGAGGCCCGCGAGGCGACCGACGAGGCCGTTGCCCTCGCCCGCACGGCGCCACGGCAGCCGACCGACCTCACCCTGCCCACCGTACTGACCGTGCACGCCCAGGTATGCCTGTCCGCCGGCGCCGGCCTCGACACGGCCCTCGCCGCCACGGACGAGGCGATCACCCTGCTGCGCCCGGTCGCCGAACAGTACCCGGCGCTGGGCGAGCCCGCCCTCGAACGAACCCTGCGGACCCGGGACGAACTCCTCGCCGCGGCACGTCGGGACACCCCGTGAACGCCACCGGCTGATGCCCGCGGCGGGACTCCGTCCGGGTAGGCCTGGTCGGCCGTTCGGTTCCGGGCGGTTGGGGTGGTTGTGGCGGCTGGGCAGGTTGGTTCCGTCGGTGATTCGCTGACGAATGAATCGATCGAGCGAAGGAATTCGGACACCATGAAGCACGTAGGGGCTCGTAGGCGGCTGGCCGCCGTGGCGGCAGTGCTCGCCGTGGCGGGAACGCTCGCGCAGACCGGTACGGCGCAGGCGGCGACGCGAGCGGCGGGGCAGTGCGGCGGCAATGTCGCGGACTACACGTACCCGGCGCGGGCGTTCCAGTTCGATGACGTGATCAGCAAGTGGCTCGGGGTGTCGGCAGTCCGGTTCAACGACGACATGTCGCTGGCCGTGACGTCCAACACCTCGGACTCGACGGTCTCCGGTGCGTGGGAGCTGCACGATCCGAACGGGCCGAACACCGCGAAGGTCGGGGTGGTGACCTTCTACACCACGGTCTCGCCGGCCGTGCAGGGGGACGGGGTGGCCGGCATCTACTGGTACGTCGGGTACCCGAACTGCAACCCGACCGCCGCGGACCCGGCGAAGAAGCTGTTCCAGATCATCGGGGACGTCCAGACGCAGCCGGTCTACCAGGACGGCAGCTACGGTCCGCTGAGCAAGATCAACGGCTTCCAGGCCGATCGCTGAGTCCGACGGGCCCGGCCCGTGGCGACCGGCGATGAGCCGGCCGGGGACCCGTGCCGGGTCCCCGGCGTCGTCTGCTGCCCGC
This sequence comes from Kitasatospora sp. NPDC056446, assembly GCF_042796115.1. Classification (NCBI taxonomy): domain Bacteria; kingdom Bacillati; phylum Actinomycetota; class Actinomycetes; order Kitasatosporales; family Streptomycetaceae; genus Kitasatospora; species Kitasatospora sp. NPDC056446. The sequence goes on from NZ_JBHTRF010000004.1 coordinate 226,355, forward strand.
TTCCGGGCAGTGGATCTACTTGGGCTGGTCCAGGTACCACCACCAACGCGCGTTGTTGGTGGTGATCGCCTTGAGCGAGACCTTGGCGTCCGGCTTGTTGTCCTCGTTCAGGCCTTCGGTGTTGTGGTAGCGGTTCCTGATGACGACCGTCGTGCCGAATCGGAGGAACGCGCTGCCGCCGTCGGAGACGGTTCCCGTGGTTTTGATGGCCCCGGACTTGGCGTTGAGACTCGCGACGGTGGCATCACCGGTGTTGAGCGCCCCACTCGTCTTGATGGCCCCCGACTTGGCATCGAGGCTCGCGACCGTGGCCGCACCGGTGTTGAGCGCCCCACTCGTCTTGATGGCCCCCGACTTGGCGTCGAGACTCGCGACGGTGGCATCACCGGTGTTGAGCGCCCCACTCGTCTTGATGACCCCGGACTGGGCGTCGAGGCTGGTGACCGTGGCCGCGCCCGAGCGCAGGTTTCCGGTGGTGCGGATCTCCCCGGAGTTGGCGTTGAGGCCGGTCGCGGAGACGGCGGCGTCGATCCGGACGGTTCCGTCCTTGTTGGTAATGGTGCCGTTCACGATGAGTTTGGCCATGACGGTGACGTCTTCCTCGAAGGTGGCGGGACCGTGGAGGGTGGTGGTCTTGCTGCTGCCGTCCGCGGTGAGGGTGTCGGGAACGTTGATCTTCTTCGCGGTGAGTTCCTTGGCGAGGATGGTGGGTTCTTTGACGGTGACCGTGGTGGAGAGGTAGTGGTGCCGGTCGAATTTCCCGGTCTGCGGGTCGGGGGTCCGGGCGTCGAGGACGAACGTCGTGGTGTCGGTGATTCCGGTGATCTGCGCGCTCTGCCCGGTGACCTGCTGCGGGTCCCGGCCGTCGTAGGAGAGCCAGTACTCGGTCTCGTGCTCGCTGCCTTCCCAGCGCAGGATCGCGGTGCCCGGGTTGGGGATCTGCGGTTGTTCGCAGGAGAAGGCGCGGAAGAAGAAGAAGTCGTCGACGGCCTTGGTGATCGGCACGGTCCAGTCCTCCTCGCCGGGTGCGGCGGTCGTAGTGGCGGCGGTCGTGGTGGCGGCAGTCATAGTGGCGGCGGTCGTGGTGGCGGCGGTGAGGGTCAGGGCCGCTTCGCCGGGCAGGCGGCCGACCGGGATGGCGTCGAGGATGACGGTGAAGTAGGCGGTGTCGGTGAAGACGAACTTCTTCCCCGGGCCGGACGGGGTGCACACGTAGCGGCTGCGGTCGCTGCTGGCCGTGATGCTCCAGTTCCCGCTGCTGCTGGCGTACTTGTAGTCGATGTTGCCGGGGTTCCCGGTGAGATCGGTGCCGGTCTCGCCCACGGGGATCGTGACGGTGATCTGGGTGCATTCGACGTCGGGGACGCCGGCGGCCTTGGTGAACCTGAGCCTGACGATGCCGAGTTTGGTCTTGCTGGCGGTGGAGACCGCCAGCGGGGCGGGGTCGTCGGGAGCGGCTTCCAGCAGCCGGTCGACGGTGAGGACGGGGGAGTTCATGGCGACTCCTGGGGCCGGTGGGAGTGGTGGCATGACCTGGCCTGCCGGTGGAGGGTCAGGAGATGGTGACGTCTCCTTCGCAGTCGGCGGTGAGCGCCCAGGTGGTGACGTCCCGGCTGCGAGCGAGGAACGTGTCGGTCCCGCTGTCGTTCCGGACCGTGATGTGGTCGGTGGCGGTCAGGCTTCCGGCCTCGATCACCGGGTTCGCGACGGTCACGGTGGTGGACTGGTAGTGGTGGACGGTCTGGCCTGACGGGTTGGTCGTCTGCGCGTCCAGGACGAACGTGGTCGTGCGGGTGAGCCCGGCGAAGTCGGGCAGGTTCGCCGTGTCGTAGCTGCAGTCCCGGGCCGAGGGCACACTGATCGGTTCGTTGCGGTCGTCCCAGGACAGGTAGTAGGCGGTGTTCTCCGGGCTCCCCGCCCAGTGGAGCGTGACGTGGCCGCCGTTCTCGACCCGGGTCTGCTCGCTGGAGAAGTTCTCGAAGACGAAGGCGTTGTCGGCTTTCGCGAACCCGTCCAGGGTGGAGGTGTGGCGTGCTTCACCGCCGTCGGTGACGACCGTCTGGGCGATCTCCAGGGCGGCGGCGCCGGGCATGCTGTTGATGGGGATGTTGGAGAGGATCAGGGTGAAGTCGCGGGAGTCGTCGAAGACCGCCGGCGTGGTGTCCGGGGTACACACGAAGGTCACGGTGGACGCCTCGGAACGCGTCTGACCGCCCTGGTTGACCAGGAAGCGCCGGACGATGGCGAAGCCCTCGTTCGAGGGTTCGACGATGGTGTGGATCCGCAGGTAGCGGGCGTGCAACGGCGGATCGAAGGAACGCTCGATGCGTGAGGTGTCCTGGACGGGATGCTCGTCCAGGTCCTGCCAGAGCAGCCCGTCCATGGACGCCTGCAGCCTGAGCATCTGGACCTTGTAGCGGCCGCTGGTCATGCCGGTCGCGATGTCGAGGTCGGTGATGTCCTGGTCGGTCCCGTAGTCGACGACCAGCGAGGAGTCCTTCGGCACGAGTCCCCTGGTCTGGTAGTACAGGTCGTCCCGGGGGTCGAAGATGTTGGCGAACTCGTGGTCGCGGGCCTCCCCCCATTCGGGAGCGGTCGCCACGGGGGCGGCCGGCAGCCGGTGGATGGACCAGGACGCGCCGGTGCTGTCACGCGGGTAGTCGTCGATGAGCGTCTGGTTGGCGCGCGGCTCGTCGTTGACCAGGTCCGTGGCCGCTGCCCCGCAGGGCAGCGACACGCTGATCTCGGTGCACGTCACGTCCGGCGCCGCCGCGGGCTTGGCGAAGGTCAGGAAGACGGTGCCGCGCTTGACTTCGGTGGGCGTGGAGACGGTGAAGCGGTCGGGCGGGGTGGTCTGTGAGGTGACCGACAGCGGGGCGTCGGAGGCAGTGGGATTCACGGCAGGCCCTCCCAGGGCGGACACGTGCGGGCTTGGTGGGCGGAGAGGGCCTGGGGTCAGGCGTCGTCGGTGGCGGCGAGCACGGTGACGGGCAGTGCGGCGCTGTGGCGGGTGTAGGGCGCCGATGCCGCCGCGGTGTCGTCGGTGATGCGCACGGTGGTGGTGCCGGGCAGGGCGGTGAGCGGGATGTTGTCGAGGATGAGGGTGAGGGCCCAGGTGTCGTCGAAGACGGCTTCGCGGCGGGGGTTCTCGGGGCTGCAGGTGAAGACGGTGCAGTCCGGCCGGGCGGTGTTCTTGAGGATGTGCCAGGTGCGGCCGCGGGGGGCGCTGTAGGCGGTGTCGATGCGTTCGGGCTGGGTGGTGATGGCTTCGGCGTGGATGCCGGTGGGAACTTCGAGGGTGATGCTGCGGCAGGTGGCCGGCCCCGGGGTGTCGGGGGTGCGGGCGATGGTGATGCTCAGGCGGCCCCGGCGGGGGTGCCGGGGGGTGGCGCGGGTCAGCGCGGCCGGGGTGGTGACGAGGGTGTAGGTGAGGTGGGCGGTGGCGACGGGTTCGGGCATGCGCGGGTGTCCTTCGGGCGGGGGACGGTCAGGGCTGGGGGCGGTCAGGGCTGGGGTGTGGGCTCGGCCTCGGGGTCCGGGGTGGCGGGGTGGAGTTGGAGGTAGCCGGCGCGGGCGGTGGGGTTGGGGTCGTCCGGGTGGGTGAGGTGGTCGGCGGGGATCAGCCCGCGCTCGTCCCAGTCCAGGTCCTCGGTGTCGGTGGCCTGGGGCTGGGCCCAGGTCCAGGTGCCGTAGCGGGCGGAGAGCGGGGGGATGACCAGCGCGTCGTCCTCGGGCGTGTTCCGGAAGCCGCCGACGGGCCCGACGGGGCCGGCCTGCGGTGTGCTGATCCCGTGCCCGCCCGGGACGGTGGCGTCGGTGCGGGCGCTGCGGGTGACCGCGAGCAGGGGGTTGAGGCGGAAGGAGGCGCGGATGTCGGCGAGGGCCTGGTGGACGAGGTCGGCGTCCAGTCGGAGGCTGTGAACGGGCAGGATGTCGGTGGTGGCGTGGACGGGCACGTGCGGGTGTGCGAGGAGCGTGACGTGGCGGATGGTGCGGCCGGTGGCGCGGGCGGGTAGGGCGAGGTCCTCGCCGTTGGTGACGGGCCGGATGTAGTCGCTGTCCCCGACGGGGTGGACGGCGCGCAGGCGGCAGTAGTCGACGTCCTGGTCCGGGTCGGCGCTGTAGTAGCCGATGAGTCCGTCGTCCAGGTCGTAGGGGTCGCCGAGGCGGATCGCCCAGGTGTCGTCGGTGTAATCGGGCTGCCCCTCCTCGTCCTCCTCCGGCCGGGGCAGGATGTTGTGCCAGCTGGGGTCGGTGAGCGGGGGGCCTTGGAGCTGCAGGTCGAGGTCGGCGCGGATCAGGGCGACGGGGCGGCCGATGAGGCGGACGGGCAGGTGGTCGTCCTCGGGGGCCGGGTCGACGGTGGTCCGCAGGCTCGTGTCGATGGTGGCGAGCAGGCCCTCGAAAGCGTCCGCGGGGTGGCCGAGCAGGGCGGTCAGGAAGGCGGCCAGCTGGGGGTGGTGGTCGGTGAACCGCCGGTCGTCCGGGCCGGTGTAGGGCGAGTGGGGCAGCGGGTTGTACCTGGTCTCGCGGGTGGCCTCGCTGGTGGTGATGACGCGTAGTTCGCCCAGGGCCTGCCCGGCGGGTCCGTAGACGCCCAGGGTCTGGTCCAGGTAGTTGGCCAGGAGCCAGCCCGCGACCGGACTGCCTTCGCCCTGCGTGGGAACGGGGTCGGCGGGGGCGCCGGGGGCCGGAGCGGCGGCGGGTACGGGAGCTGCGGCGGGCGCGGCGGGGACGGGGGTGAACGCGAGGCGGGTGTGCTGCAGGAGGCGGGGCGGGAGTTGGATGAAGCGCTCGGGGTTGATGAGCTCGGGCCTGGTGTACAGGTCCCGGCTGGGGGTCACCGAGGCGGCGCGGACCGGGTACTGGTCGTACCAGTTGCCGCCGGCGCCAGAGGTGACCAGGTCGGCGATGCGGCCGAAGCGGTCGACGATGCGCAGGTCGGTGAAGAAGAACTGGCCGGCGCGCACGGGCTGGAAGCGCTGTTGGTGGGGGCCCGCGGCACCGTCGGGGACGTGGTTCTGCTCCCCGGTCAGAGCGGCGACGGTGCCTTCGGTGGGGACCTGGGCACCGCCGTCGAGCTGCAGGAGCCAGTCGTTGAACCCGTCCAGGGTCTGGGAGAGGACGTCGAGCTCCACCAGGTCCTGACGCAGCGTCGCCAGCCCGGCGGCGTCGGCGCCGGGGTAGGTGGCCAGGTAGCGGGCCAGTTGGGCGCGGGCGACGAAGACGGTGGTGGGGGCGAGGTAGGAGCGGCCGCGGAACAGCCGGTTCAGCACGTCGCCTTCGCTCTCGAAGTCGGCGGGCAGGGTGCCGTCGCCGTTCCATGTGTAGCTGTAGGAGTCCAGGCCGCTTGCGGGGTCGGGGGCCTGGAAGCTCCAGTGGTAGTCCTCGCCGGTGCGGTAGGGGGTGGGGAAGAAGCTGACCTTCCACGTCAGGAGCATCGGCAGCCAGGGCTGGTGCCATGGCGCGGTGTACTCGGCCAGGGGGCCCTCGGCGTGGGTGGCCGGGTTCTCGGTGAGGGTGTGCAGGGCGGTCCGGCCGGCGTCGGGGGTGCGGGCGGCCTGGTCCAGGAGCGCGAACTCCTTGAGCAGGGCCGCGCAGGGGGCGGGCAGTCCGGTGGTGCCCGGGTCCGGCGGGGTGGTGGGCGGGGCCGTCCAGGTCTCGCCGATCCTGGCGCGTCGCAGCAGGTCGGAGGGCAGGCGGCAGGGCAGCGGGTTGTCGCTGTCGCGGGCCAGTGGCGTGGTGCCGCCGCCGGCGCCCTCGACGAGCAGGACCGGGTCGGCGGGCTTGTAGAAGCTGTCCTGGGGCAGGCGCTTGAGCCGGAGGTGCTCGGCCAGGCCCTTGCGGGCGGCCCAGGCGTCGATGGCTTCCTGCGGGTCCTGGCCGTCGCCGGTCTGCGGGATCTTCTCCCGCAGACCGGCGACCCTGGCGAGGTCGGCCGCGACCGACGTGGCCAGGCCGTCGTTGGCGGGCTCGAGTTGCCAGTCGCATGCGGCGTCGAAATCGTCGGGCAGGTCCGCCGGGCGCTGGCCTTCGGGCAGGTGGCGCAGCCAGTACAGGGACCACAGCCGCCACTGCCCGGCGCTCAGGTCGTTCAGCGCTTCGTCGTAGGCGCCCTGGTCGCTGTTGAGCTGGTCGAGCCAGTCGGGGGCGGGGTCGGTGCCGCGTGGTGTGCGGGAGGCGTCGGGCCCGTCGGTGGGGCGTGGGACGATCTGCCAGGTGTAGCCGCCGTCGGAGCCGGCGAACCAGGAGCGGTGGGTGGTCTCCTCCAGGTCTCGCTCCCCGGCGGCGCCGTCGAAGGTGTCCAGGGTGCCGTGGTACAGGGCGCTGAACAGCCGGGCGGTGCGGGGAGAGCGGGTCTGCCGGTGGACCAGGGCGGAGGCGGCCTCGCCGGTGCTGTGCCCCAGGGCGATCTTGATGCGGGGGGCGTCGACCGGGCGCTCGTCGTCGGGCGCCTGCCCGAAGCGCTTCCAGTCCAGGCCCAGGGCGGTGCCGCTGTACAGGGTGCGGCTCAGCTCCTTGGGGGCCGCGGTGCTGTGGAAGGTGCGGACGCAGAGCGGTTCGGCGCCGGCTTCGAGGATGTACAGCCTCAGGTAGCGCGCCTCGAAGGGCGTTTGGGGCCGGTAGTCGATGACGGGAGTGCCGGCCTCGTAGTCCTGGTGGTACTGGGCGGGCCAGTTCTCGTTGTCCACGGAGGTCTGCACGCGGACCTTCGGGAGCAGGTGCTGCCCGTCCGGATCGCCAAGCAGCACGCGCAGCGAGGTGAGCTGCTGGACGCTGCCGAGGTCGACGGTGATCCGGTCCCCCGTCGCGGGGGCGTTCTCGCTGCGGTAGTAGGTGCCCTCGTCGTTGTCGAGGATGCTCTCGACGCCGTGCGGGGCGTCGGTGCCCAGGCCGCCGGTGACGGTGGCGGTGCGTCCGGCGACCGTCCAGCCCAGGGCCGCGACGACATCGGCCGGGGTGCCGGCGCTGCCGGGGGGCAGCAGGCCGGGGATGTCGGCCGCCTTGGCGAGGATGTCCTCGGCGGGGTCGCTGTACCAGCCGGCGACCAGGTAGCTCAGTGTGGCGTCGGGCGGGTAACTGTCGCCCTGGCTGGGGTCCCTGAGGTCCTGGAGGTCGTCGTGGAGGGAGAAGACGTTCTCGTGGTAGGGCTGGTAGGCGGCGAAGGTGGGCAGGCCCGCGCCTACCGCGGTCAGGAACAGTTCGCGGGCTTCGGGCTCGTGCCAGGGCCCGTCGGCGAGCGCGTGGAGCCGGCCGAGCCAGTCGACCTGAGGGGTCTCCCCGCGCAGGTCGAGGAAGCTGTTGATCGTCCCCTGGCCGTCCCAGAGGTCACCGTCGTCGTCGCTGTACAGGTAGTCGCTGTGCACGACCCAGCCGACGGCCTTGCCCACGCCCCGCACCTGGGAGTAGCGCACGACCAGCCACCGGTTGGGCACCAGCGGGTAGTCGGTCCGTCCGGTGCTCTCGTCCACGAAGCCTTCGGTGAGCGCCTCGGGCAGCTGCCACTGGACGTGGACGCCCTCGAAGGTGTCGTCCGTGCTGACGTCCTTCCCGCCGGTGAACGGCTCGGGTTCGGCGGCACCCCGGCCGGCCTCCGGCTCGGTTCCCAGCATGTGGTCGAAGCTGGGTGTGGTGCGGTAGAAGGGGTGCAGGGTGCGCACCTTCTCGTTGACCAGCAGTGCGTGCACCTCGACGGGCACGATCAGTTCGGTGTCGCTCACGTCCTGCTCCTAGGCGTTGTTCACGGGGAGCAGGAGTTGCTCCAGGGGGGCGTTGACCAGTTGGAGGGCGAACTGACTCGGGGTCAGTTCGCCGGTGACGTCCGGGCGGAGGGCCGCGCCGAGTGCGGGGACCAGGCCGTCGGCGCCGAGCAGGTTCAGCACGTCCGCCTCGGCACCGTCCCGGCCGGGGCGCAGATGGGCGCCGAAGATGTCGGGAGCGGTGGGGGCGGGGAACTGGGCCCCCGTGGGGTAGCCGAGATCGGGACCGGTCAGGTGGCGCAGGTTGATGCGTTGCGCGTCACCACTGATGCCGAAGTGGATGCCCTGGCCGGGTTCGCGGATGGTGATCGTGTCGGGGACGGCGTTCCAGAGCACGAGCAGGACGTCGGGGGCGAGGTGGTCGCGGCGCAGCTCGCGGACAAGAACGCGGTCCGGACCGCGGGTGGCGAGGAGGTCGAAGACGGGCCAGGCGCGTACGAGTTCGGAGTTGATCAGCAGGCCGGCGACCGGCGGTTCGGTGGTGCGGGTGCGGGCGAGGCGTTCGCGCAGCACCGGATCCAGGTCGCGGTCGACGGAGGTGTGGGCGCCGACGTCGGTGGCGCCGGCCACCAGGGCCTGGATCCAGGCGGGGTCGATGCGGAAGGCCCGCAGGCTCTCGGGGGGCAGCATCCGCGGGTCGGGCACCAGGTGGTTGAACGGCACGCCGCGGAGCAGGCCCAGGCGCTCCAGCCACTGGGACGCGCTGGGAGTACGGGCGGCGGCCACCGCGCTGAGCGACCGGCGGGCACGCTCGTCGGCGAGCAGGGCGCGCGCGTCCGGGCGGGCGGTGCGCACCGCGCGGCGTGCGGGCGGCTCTTCGACCAGGGGGGCCCGCAGCGCCTCGACCAGTCCGCGGCCGAAGCCCGTCGCGGCCAGCTCGCGCAGGGCCGCGGTGGCCGGCAAAGCGTCGGGGTCGTTGAGGGCGCGGGCCGGATCGGCCCCCAGGGCGCTCAGCGTGGCGGCGCGGTTGGACAGCTCCCGGCGCGCGGCGGTCACCTCGGCGCTGTAGTCGGGGTCGGCCAGCGCGATGGTGCGGCCCAGCGTCCAGGCGGCGGCGTAGCTGACGTCGAACAGGCCGTGTTCACGGTCGTAGATCAGGGCGTGGTCGGCGGTGGCGTACGGGCCGTCCGCCTCCCCCAGGTCCACCTTCGGGGCGGTCAGCGGAGTGAACGGGCCGCGGTACCAGGCGTAGGTGTCCTCCCCCGACAGGAGGCGGTAGGGCACGGCGGTGTAGCCGCGGCGCAGCTGTTCCCCGGCGTACCGCTCTTCGGGGGTGGCGGCCGGGCCGGTGGCGGGCAGGCGCAGGGCGAGGTTCTCCGGCTCGTGGTCGCCGGGGGCGACCAGGCCGCGCAGCAGCTTGCCCGGGTTCATGGTGCCGTCGGGGTCGTTGGTGAAGGACCAGGACCACAGGGTGCACAGCCGTACGCGTCGGGTGCCGCCGGGGAGGGTGGCCAGACGGCCGGTCCAGCCCTCCAGGGAGACCAGGTGGACGGCGTACGTGCCCGGGGTCCGGGGGAAGCGGTTGGCGGCCAGCACCGCGTACTGGCCCTCGGTCAGGATCTCCCCGTCGTCGCGGTACTGCGGTGCGGTGCGCACGTCGCGCATGTGGGCCAGGTAGGACAGTTCGTCCTCGCGCGGCACGATAGCGGTGAACACCTCGGCGGGCACGTCGATGGTGCGGCACTCGCCGTCGTCGTCGGTGTTGTCGGTCAGGACCGGCCCGATCGTGCCCTCCTCGGCCGGGCGGCGCAGCGTGCCGACGGTGCGCTGGGTGAACCGGCCCTGGGCCTCGGGGTCGTCGTCGACCTCGCCCTCGGCGAAGACCAGCAGCGCCAGCCACGGCGCCCGGGCCGAGTCCTTGGCGCCTTGCAGTTGCCGCTCCCAGGGCAGGACCGCCCGGTTCAGGGTGATGTGCGGCAGGACGTGTGTGTACAGGCCCGTCGCGCCGGGGGCGGGGTAGCCGGCGTGGACGGAGGTGGGGTCCAGGAAGAACCGGGCCGCGCGGATCTCGTAGCGGTCCTCGACCTCGGGCAGCGGGGCCTGGTCGGTGTCGACCCGCTCGCCGTCCTTGGTCAGGTGGTACTCCGCCGTGACGGTGTAGACGCCGGCGGTGGCCACGGGCTGCAGGTGGTCGTAGAACGTGACGTTCAGTTCAGGGCTGGTGGTCATGGCGGGTCACCTCGTGCCGGGGGCGGTGAGCAGGGGCGGATCGGTCAACGTGCGGCCGGCCAGGACGGCGTAGCGGTCGAGCGGGCCGTCACTGCCCGGTGCTGCGCCGAGCGCGGCCAGGGCCTGGTGCACCTTGGTGCGCGTGGTCGCGGTCTGCGTCAGGGTGCCGGTGATCGCCGCGACGCTGCCCGGGACGGGCGACTTCCCCGCGACCGCGGTGTCGCGCAGCGGAGTGTTGCCGGGCGGCAGGACGGGCTCCACGTCCAGGGCTGCGGCGGACACCGGGCCCACGGACGGGCCCAGCTTCGGGGGCGGCACCGTGAGGCTCAGGCCGGTCAGGCAGCCGGCGACCAGGCCCGGCTGCCCGAGCGCCTGGTCGGGGCGGGCCAGCGGCTTGCCCCACAGGGCCTGCGGCAGGCCGTCACGGACGGCGGTGATCTTCCAGCCCGCCGCCTCCCAGTACGTCACGTCGTGGGATTCGCCCTGCGGGTCCAGGAGCCGGACGCGCTGCTCGCTGACGACGCCGGCCAGCCGCATCGGGCGGATGTCGACGCGGGCGTCCTCGCTGCCCGCGAAGAGCTTCCCGTCGACGGTGATCTTCGAAGCGGGCACGGCGGACTCGACGGCGACCGTGAACCCGTCCATGCGCATCAGCTGCGGCGCGCCTGCCGCCGCGCGGGCCTCGGACTCTCCGGCGGTCACGTCGGGCAGGGTGCAGCCGTCCTTGGGCGCGGTGCGCAGTGGTGCCGGCAGCTGGATCCGGAACTGCTCCCAGGGGATGGGGGGCGGGCCCTGGCGGTCGGCGCCGAAACCGATGGTGAAGGAGATGAACCACACCTTGACCTTCGCCCGGCCGCCGATCGGAGGCAGCCACAGCTGCAGGCTCACCCCGACTTCGAGGGAGACGCGCACCCGTACGAAGAGGACCTTGACGGTGGCGGCGACGCCGATGCTCAGCCCCAGGGCGAGGTCGGCGTAGAAGGGCTTCCACTGCACCAGCGCGTCCAGGTGCGCGGTGAACCAGGCCTGCAGCTGGATGTTGTGGCCCTGGTCGTAGACCGCGGCGAACGATCCGCCGATCATGAACGCACCGTCGGTCAGGGCCGCGTAGGCCTGGGCCTTCAAGGTCACCGGCCCCCGTTCCCAGACCATGCCGATCCGCGGGGGCCTGGGGTAGTACGCGGGCAGGCGGAACCGGGGGTGGTAGCCGCCCGCCGAGAGCACGAAGCCCTTGCCGATCCCCTGCTCGGGCAGGTCCTTGCCCCAGACGTAGAGGGAGATGCCGCCCGTCAGCTCGGCGGCCGGGTCGAGGATGTAGGAGCCCTTGGCGATCACCGCGTCCATCGAGAAGCGCCCCAGCGCCGAGTCGTAGACGAACACGAAGTCGACGATCACCTGCCCCATCGAGCCGATGGAGGCCAGAGCCGTCCCGGCGTCCGGCAGCGAGGGTGCCTCGCGCGAGTCCTTGCCCGGCACGGTGGGTGGCAGGGACAGGGTGGTGCTGCCCGCGAGCATGGCCTTCCAGCCGCCCTGGCCCCACTCCACCAGGGCCAGCACGCGGGCCTCGATGAACTTGTAGACGGTGAACTGGACGCCGCCCGCGATCCAGTACCGGCCCTGGGCCGGGGTCACCCAGCCTCCCGGCCCGACCAGTTCGGCGAGCGCCTGTCCGGGGGTCAGTGGCGGCACCTCGTCCCCGGGCGTCGACGGTGCCGTGCCCAGGCGCTTGACCAGCGGGAACGTCTGGATGTCCGTGACGGTGGGGATCCGCACGGTGCTGTTGATGCCGAAGCCCAGCGCGATACCGGTGACGGTGACCGGGCCGATCGCGAACAGCCCGTTGACGCTGGTCCGGCCCGCCACCAGCTCGGCGTAGGCGAACAGTGAGGTCCAGCCCTCGCGGTTGCGGGCCCAGCTGCCGGCCACCTGCAGCGCGAAGAGGTTCTGGATGTCGACGCGGCCCGCACCGGCCATCGCCACGTCGAAGTCCGGCCCCAGGTCGAGTCGTACGAACGCTCCGGCGATCTCCACGCGCGGCGGTCCCTTGTACACCATCTCCACGGCGGCGCCCTGCAGCACCGGGAAGACACCGAAGTCCTTGTCGATCCCGAGACCGAGACCGACCAGGTCCACGACCAGCGGGCCGACGGCCACGGTGGCGTCGAAGGCGACGAACAGCCGGCCCTTCGCGTAGCCCAGGCTCACCCGGCGGATCCGCACCGGCCCGAAGACCTGGTCCAGCTCCTGGGCCGAATCGCCGCGTTGCCGCCCCGCGACGACGGCACGCTCGTGCCCCAGCACGACCGCGCCCCCGGACGTGTCCGGCGGCACCGGCTCATCGGTCCCACCCTGTGCCAGGGCGGCGGCCCCGGTGCCGCCGGGCCGCCGGACCAGTGGCGGCAGCGCCTGACCGCCCATCGTCAGCAGCCCCCAGACGAGCAGGCCGCGCTGCAGCGCCTCGTCCAGGAGCACGGGCAGCAGCCCCTGTGCGGCCCCGGGCAGACCCGCGACCACGGCGTTCAGCGCCCGGACCTGGGCGACCGGCCAGACGCGGTCCGGGTAGCAGAAGTTCACTCCGGTCACGACCACGTCGAGATCCGCGGGGATGCTCTCCCCCACCAGCGGCAGATCGGACGCCCGGGCCCCCACCGCCCCCCGGACCGCCACCAGACGGGCGACCCCCGGCCCCGTGCCGTCGGGCACCGAAGCCACCACCACCCCCACCCGGCCGACGACCGCCGACACCACCAGCGACCCCGGCGCGGCGGTCCCCACGGGAAGCCGGTAGACGAACGACACCGAGCCGAACGACGGAACGAACGGCTCCAGGTCCGCGGGGACGTCGATTCCGAACGCCGCGGCCAGGTGGCCCAGCGTCAGGGCCTGGCCCTCGCTCTCCAGGGAGGCGGCCAGTTCCCAGACCCCTGAGCCCGTCCTGGCGATCGCGCCGCTGAACCACAGCCGGGCCTCCGCGCCCTCGACGGCCGCGGTGAAGCCGGCGTCCGCGGACAGCGAGAACGTCGAGGCCCCGCCGCCGGCCGGGGTCGAACGCCGGAAACCGACGAGCAGGTCCATCACCGTGCCACCGAGGCGGACTTCGGTGGCGGCGGTGAACTCCCACTCCTCCGAGCCTCCGGGGATCGTCAGCACCTCGATCGTCAGGTACTGGAGGTCGAAGCTCCGCAGGCCCTCCGGGATTTCACCGGCCACTCCCCAGTTCTCGCCGAACCAGTCGAGGAGGTCGGCCATCCGGATGTTCTCCGCGGTCACCCCGCGAAACCGGTATCCACTCTCGTCGGACCAGATGTCCAGATCCAGCCGGATACCGCCGATGACGACGAAATCGACCTCCTGCGGCAGGCCCGGTTCCGGCGCGGGGGCCGACGGCTCCGCCGCCGTGCCGGCCAGGACTCCGACGGGCCGGACGCGGTACTTGGCGCCCACCTTCTCCCAGTCGGCGTTCTTCAACGGCCACAGCCGGTTCGGGGTGAACGCCTCGACGAGGCCCTTGAAACCCTGCACGCCGTCTTCTTCCATCCCCCCGCCCTTTGGCTTCTTGCTGAACTTGTCCAGGCTGCCGAAGGCCGCGGTCCGCTTGGCAAGCGTCTCCTGGCCGATGATCCGTGCGCTGCCGCTTTCGACTTTCGGGCCCGGATCGTCGGTCCGGTTCTGATTGTCCGGACCGACGAACAGGTTTCCCGGCAGCCAGGTGAGGATGCTGTGGATGTCATCCAGGCCTTCCGGGGTGATGCCGTCGTCGCCGAATTCGGAGCCAGGGTCCCTGAACGTCTCCGCGAACTCCCTGATACGCGGGAAATTGAGCTTCTCCTGGTCCGTGTAGTCCAGGGTCTCAAGTTTGTCGACCACGGTGTCGACGAATTTCACCAGCGCGGCCCTGAGACCGGGGCTCTTGTTGTACCCGTTCTCGACGGCCGCGTTCCACGATTTGACGAGCGTTTCGAAGGGGATCACGTGATGGCGTGCCAGCTTGATCCCCCCGGCCGGCTGCGGCTGGTCGAGGTCGTCCGGATTGCGGTTGACCAACGGATCCGCGAACGGATAGCCACCGCGTCCTTTGAGCAACAGCTTCATGCGCTCGGCCACTGTCCAGCCTCCTCGGCTTGTGCGACTACCCGGGTCCTTGCGTGACCCGGGAAGGATCGGCTCGCCGGCCGTCCCCCGGTTCCGGCGGAGCACTGTCGCCGGAGCGGTGGTCCGGTGGCCGACGTCGGCCACCCGCGGTCGTGGTCGGTCGAGCCGAAGAGCCGGCTCGCGGTACGCCGGCCCCGTGCCGGCCCCCAACAGCCCGTGCAGATCAGGCAGGCATGGATCATCGCCGTCAGGACCGCCGATCTGACAGGAACCGATCACATCACAATCAGTGATCATCTTGTGCCTCAACGTGATATTTCGCCAACGCACGGCCGAAACGAGCCTGTCGCTCGACGCTCATTCCGAACGTGCGCCCGACGCCCGCCCCCGTGTCCTCGGCGGCCTCCAGGAGCCCGTTCGGAAGCTGTCCCACGGGACGGCACCCGCGTCTTACCGGTCCGTGACGCCGTCCCGTGTCGACGGGGCGCGGGGCCGATCGGCCGCTAGCGTCGGCGGTATGAGAATCCTGGTCACCGGCGGTGCCGGTTTCATCGGCGTGCCCGTGGTCCGTTCCCTGGTCGCGGCCGGGCACCGGGTGCGGGTCCTGGACGCCCTGCTGCCTGCGGTCCATCCGGCGGGGCGGGCGCCCGCACTGCCCGCGGGTGTCGACTTCCGGCACGGGGACGTCCGGGACGCGGCGACCGTCGGGGCGGCGCTCGCCGGGGTGGACGCGGTCTGCCACCAGGCGGCGATGGTCGGTCTGGGGCTGGACCTCGGGGACGCGCCGCAGTACGTCGGCTGCAACGACCTCGGCACGGCCGTGCTGCTGGCCGCGATGGCGCGGACCGGTGTCCGCCGGCTGGTCCTCGCCGGATCGATGGTGGTCTACGGGGAAGGGCGCTACCACTGTGCGGAGCACGGCGAGGTGGCACCGGGGCCGAGGCGGCCCGCCGATCTGGACGCCGGACGGTTCGAGCCGCCCTGCCCGGCCTGCGGCGCTCCCCTGCGGCCGGGCCTGGTCGCGGAGAGCGCTCCCGCCGACCCGCGCAGCGTCTACGCGGTGACCAAGCTCGCGCAGGAGCACCTCGGCGCCGCCTGGGCACGTGCCTGCGGCGGCGCGCTCCTGACGCTGCGCTACCACAACGTGTACGGCCCGGGGATGCCGCGCGACACCCCGTACGCGGGGGTGGCGTCGCTCTTCCGGTCGGCCCTCGCCCGGGGCGAGGCGCCCCGGGTCTTCGAGGACGGCGGCCAGCGCCGGGACTTCGTCCACGTCGAGGACGTCGCCGCCGCCAATCTCGCGGCGCTGGCGGCCGTGGGCGACCGGCCGCCGGGCAGCGTCCGGGCGTACAACGTGGGCAGCGGCGAGGTGCGCACCATCGGCGAGATGGCGGCCGCGCTGGCCGCGGCCCACGGCGGCCCGGCGCCGACGGTGACGGGCGAGTACCGGATCGGCGACGTGCGGCACGTCACCGCCGACTCGAACCGGCTGCGCGCCGAGCTGGACTGGCTGCCGCGCGTCCCGTTCGACCGGGGCATGGCGGAGTTCGCCGCCGCACCGCTGCGGGTCTGAGGTCAGCTCCGGGCGGACGGCAGGGCGATCTCGAAGCAGCAGCCGCCCGCCACGTTGTGGACGCGGGCACGCCCGGCGTGGGCCTCCACGATGCCGCGGACGATGGCGAGGCCCAGGCCGGCGCCGCTGCCGCCGGCCTCGGACCGGCCGGACAGGTCGGACCGGTCGGACCGGTCGGACCGCTCGCCGGGGTCGGCCGGTCGGGGCGTGCGGGCCGCGGTTCCGCGCCAGCCGGTCTCGAAGACCCGGGTCAGGTCCTGGGCGGGGATGCCTCCGCAGCCGTCGGTGACCGAGAGCACCACCTCGTCCGCCTCCCGCCGCGCCGACACTGCGACCACGCCGTCCTGGGGGGTCGAACGGATCGCGTTGACCAGCAGGTTGCCCAGCACCCGGGTGATCTCGCGGCTGTCGACCTCGACCGGTTCGGGCTCCACCTGCCGGCCTTCGAGCCGGACGCCGCGCTGACGGGCCAGCGCGTGGGCACCGGCCAGCGCGTCGTCGACCAGGTCGTAGACGGAGACCCGGGAGAGCGAGAGGGAGAGGGTCCCGGCCTGGATGCGGGAGAGCTCGAAGAGGTCGTCCACCATGCCGGTGAGCCGCTCGACCTCGGTGCGGATCCGCCGGAGGTAGCGGTCGGGCTCCTCGGCGACGCCGTCCTCCAGCGCCTCGGCCATGGCGCGCAGCCCGGC
Source organism: Kitasatospora sp. NPDC056446 (assembly GCF_042796115.1). Classification (NCBI taxonomy): domain Bacteria; kingdom Bacillati; phylum Actinomycetota; class Actinomycetes; order Kitasatosporales; family Streptomycetaceae; genus Kitasatospora; species Kitasatospora sp. NPDC056446. The sequence continues at coordinate 242,638 of NZ_JBHTRF010000004.1, forward strand.
CAGCGGGGTGCGCAGGTCGTGGGAGATCCAGGCGACGAGCTCCCGCCGGGACTGTTCGAGGGACTGTTCGCGGGCCCGGGACTCGGCGAGCCGGGCGCTGGTGGTGGAGAGTTCCTCGCTGAGCTGGGCCAGTTCGCGGCCCAGCGGGTGGACGGGCGCGGTGAAGCCGGTGTCGCTGCCGACGGTCCGGGCGGCCTCGGTCAGGGCCCGGCTGCCGGCGACCACCTGTCGGCCCAGCAGTGCGGCGGTGCCCAGGGACACCACGGCGGCCATGGCGAGCACCGTTATCACGACACCGAGGTCGTGGCCGGAGAGGAACATGGCCTGTGCGACGGCCAGGGTGCCGGAGGTGACCGCGAGCACGGTGACGGCGGCGACGCAGAACAGTGAGAGGGCCATCGAGCGCCTGCGCAGGAGCCGGATGGCGGGCCAGCCGAGCAGGCCCGCCCCGCCGGCGCCGAGGGCGGCGAACAGGGCGATCAGCAGCAGGTCCTTCACGCGCGGTCCTCCCCGGCGCCGTGCGCCGGATCGTAGCGGTAGCCGACGCCCCACACCGTGTTGATCATCCGGGGGGCGGCGGGATCGTCCTCGACCTTCTCGCGCAGGCGCCGCACGTGGACGGTGACGGTGGAGAGGTCGCCGAAGTCCCAGCCCCAGACGCGGGCCATCAGCTCCTGGCGGGAGAACACCGTCCCGGGGTGCCGCAGGAGGAAGGCCAGAAGGTCGAACTCCCTTGCGGTCAGGGCGAGTTCCCGCCCGGAGCGGTGAGCGCGACGGGCCGGCCCGTCGAGGGTGATGTCCCCGGAGCGGACGGGCCCGGCCGCGGTGCTGGCCGCCGCCGGCCCGACCCGGGAGCGCCGCAGCACCGACTGGACCCGCAGGACGAGTTCGCGTGGGCTGAACGGCTTGGTGACGTAGTCGTCGGCGCCCAGTTCCAGGCCGAGGACGCGGTCGGCCTCGTCGCCCCTGGCGGTGAGCATCACGACCGGCAGCTGCGCGCCGGTGTCCCGGTCGCGCAGCCGCCGCAGCACCTCCAGGCCGTCGATGCCCGGGAGCATCAGGTCCAGGACCACGAGGTCGGGGCGGTGGGCGCGGGCGAGGTCGAGCCCCTGCCGGCCGTCGGCGGCGTGGTCGACGTGGTGGCCGGCCCGGGTGAGGTAGCCGACGACGACCTCGGCCACGGTCGGATCGTCGTCGATCACCAGGATGCGGCCGGCGGCCGACGGTCCGGCGGTGGCGGAGGGCTCGTTCACCCCACCGAGGATAGGTGCGCCGCGCCGGTGCGGACGCCGCCGTGCTCCCCCGTTCGACCTCCGTAAGATCCTGGGGCAGGTCCGCACCGGCGCGGGCCCCCGATGGTGCCCGGTGGTCCGTCGGCGCGACGTTCGACTTCCGTAAGGCTGCGGCACCACCGTCCCGGGGCGACCCGCCCTTAGCGTGGCCGACGTGACCTCCGTTACCCCTGCCTCCGTCACCCCTCGCCCGTCCGGTGTCGATGTCGTCCTGCCCTGCCTCGACGAGGCCGGGGCGCTGCCCTGGGTGCTCGGGCGCATCCCTCCCGGCTGGCGGGCGATCGTCGTCGACAACGGCTCACTGGACGGCTCGGCCGAACTCGCCCGATCGCTCGGAGCGACCGTGGTCGAGGAGCCACGGCGCGGGTTCGGCGCCGCCTGCCACGCCGGACTCCTCGCCGCGACCGCCGAGCTGGTCTGCTTCCTGGACTGCGACGGCTCGCTCGACCCCGCCCAACTGCCCCGGGTCACCGCCCCGGTGGCCGACGGCACGGCGGACCTGGTGCTCGGCCGCCGCCGGCCGGTGACCGCGGGCGCCTGGCCCGCGCACGCACGGCTCGCCAACACCGTGCTGGCCCGCCGGCTGCGGGCGCGCACCGGCGCCCCGCTGCACGACCTGGGCCCGATGCGGGCCGCCCGACGGGAGCGCCTGCTGGCGCTGGGCCTGGGCGACCGCCGCTCCGGGTACCCGCTGGAGATGGTGCTCGCCGCCTCGGCCGCCGGGATGCGGATCGCCGAGACGCCCGTCGACTACCTGCCGCGCGCGGGCCGGTCGAAGGTCACCGGCACGGTGCGCGGCACCCGGCAGGCGGTCCGGGACATGCGGGCCGTACTGGCCGCCCCGCCGCCGACCCTGCTGGTCATCGCCAAGTCGCCCGTGCCGGGCCGGGTGAAGACCCGGCTCGTCCCCGCGTGCACACCCCGGCAGGCGGCGGCACTGGCCGAGGCCTCGCTCTGCGACACGCTGCACACCCTGGCCACCGTGCCGGCCGGACGGCGCCTGCTGGTCCTGGACGGCGAGCCCGGCCGCTGGCTGCCGCCGGGGTGGCAGGTGCTGCCGCAGAGCGGCGGCGGGCTGGACACACGGCTGGCGGAGGCCTTCGGCCACGCCTCCCGGCTGGCCCCGCACGCGCCCGCGCTGCTGGTCGGCATGGACACCCCGCAGCTGAGCGCGGCCACCCTGGCGGAGCCGCTCTCGCCGGCGGGCCGGGCCGGGACGGACGCCTGGTACGGGCCCGCGTCCGACGGCGGCTTCTGGGCGCTCGGCCTGGCCCGGCCGACCGGGGAGCTCGCCCGACGGCTCCTCCTCGGGGTGCCGATGTCGACCCCGGGCACGGGGCAGGTGCTCCTCGACCGGCTCGCGGCGGCCGGCCTGGCCGTGCACCGGCTTCCCGAGGCCACCGATGTGGACACCATCGAGGACGCCCGGCTGGTCGCCTCCCAGGCACCGCTGAGCCGGTTCGCCGCCGGCCTGCGCTCCTTCTCGGCAGCTCCCGGGGTGGCGGGTTGACCGGTACCGCGACGGCATGGACCGACGACCCGTTCGCCGACGCCGTCCGCACCGGGCGCGGCCCGCTGTGGCTGCGCGACGACGACGGGCGCCGGATCCCGCTCGACATCGAGCGCTGGTGCGCACCCGCCGCCGGCGGCGACCACAGCCTGCTGATGCGCTGCTTCCAGCTGTCCGCGCCGGTCGTGGACCTCGGCTGCGGGCCCGGCCGGCTGGTCGCCGCGCTCCTCGCCATGGGCGTCCCGGCACTCGGCGTCGATGTCACACCGGCGGCCGTCGCCCGCACCCTGGGCCTCGGCGGCGCGGCCCTGTGCCGGTCGGTGTTCGACCGGCTTCCCGCCGAGGGCCGCTGGGGCGCGGCCCTGCTGGCGGACGGCAACCTCGGCATCGGCGGGAACCCGGAGGCCCTGCTGCGGCGCGCGGCCGAACTGATCGCGCCGGACGGCGTGCTGCTGGTGGAGGTCGAGCCGCGCGAGGTCGACGAGCACGTCACCGTCCGGGTCGAGGGCCCGGACGGACGGCTCGGGCCGCCCTTCGCCTGGGCGCGCCTCGGTGCCGGGGCCGCCGTACGACGGGCCCGCGGCGCCGGGCTCGTCGAGGCGGAACGGTGGACCTCCCACGCCCGGCGCTTCCTCGCCCTGCGCCGGGGGGGGGCGGGGGGGGCGGGGGGGGGGGGGGGGGGGGGCCCCCCCCCCGGCGGGGGGGGGGGGGGGGGGGCCGCCCCCCCCCCCGGCCCCAACAC